>NZ_KV817440.1:0-8174 GCF_001814695.1 Streptococcus sp. HMSC066E07 | reverse complement strand
TGTCTTCTGTGTTGCACTTCATTTTACAACAGGGTATGCGAATTTTTTACTTAATGATTGGTTTTACTTTATTAGGATTAGCCCTTTTGGGAGTTGCTTTACCGCTATTACCGACACCCCCTTTTTGCTGTTGGCGATTGCATGCTTTTCACGCTCTTCCAAACGATTTGAAAAATGGCTATACCATACTAAGTTGTATCAAATCTATGTGGTGGACTTTCGCGAAACAGATGCTATTGCTCGGGAGCGTAAAAGAAAAATTCTTATTTCCATTTATATTCTAACGGGAATTTCTATCTTCTTTGCACCTCTTATCTGGGTGAAGTTTGCTTTAGCTGCCTTAACCCTTTTTATGACGTATTATTTATTCAAAGTCATTCCAGATAAAGAATGAAAATTCATTTCATCTCTGGTGAACTTTTCCTATCAAATTCTTGGTATCGTTGGAGTATCAAGGATTTTTTTGATATAATAATAGAGAATTTGTTTTCTTTTTATACTCTGTGAAGATCTCTTCAAACTTCGTCGGATTTTACAGTCCGGATGACTGTGAGAGGTGGCAGAGAAGGAAAGCGAAACATTTGTCAACCTTGCTGTACTCTTTGTTACTGACTTCGTTGATTACACCTGCGACCTCAAAAGCTCAAGTAGAGTTTTTGCCCCACCCGCCGCTTGCTTTCTAGTTCCAATTGTCTGGGAGACAGCTGGAGGTGATTGTTAAGTTTTTTGAGTATTAAAAGAAAAAGTTCTTCTTGAAAGGAGAAAAAATGAGAGATTTACATAAAGTTTTGAGTCAGCAATTTGGAATTGTCTTCCAAGATGAAAAGTTGCTGGAGACAGCTTTTACACACACTAGCTATGCCAATGAGCACCGCCTCTTAAACATTTCACACAATGAGCGCTTGGAATTTTTAGGAGACGCTGTTCTGCAATTATTGATTTCGGAATATTTGTATAAAAAATATCCGAAAAAACCAGAAGGGGACTTGTCAAAACTTCGCTCAACGATTGTACGTGAAGAGAGTTTGGCTGGTTTTAGTCGAGATTGTCAGTTTGATCAATTTATCAAATTAGGTCGTGGCGAAGAAAAGTCAGGTGGGCGTAATCGGGATACCATTCTTGGAGATTTATTTGAAGCCTTTTTAGGAGCTTTATTGCTAGATAAAGGAGTGGAAGCAGTCAAAAACTTCCTGTATCAAGTCATGATTCCAAAGGTAGAAGTTGGAGACTTTGAGCAGGTGATTGATTACAAGACCAAGCTACAAGAACTGCTCCAAGTCAATGGTGATGTCGAGATTGTTTATCAAGTCATCTCTGAGTCTGGTCCAGCTCACGCCAAAGAATTTGCTGTAGCGGTATCTGTTGATGGCAGAACGGTTGGACAAGGGCAAGGACGTTCGAAAAAATTAGCAGAGCAGGAAGCTGCTAAAAATGCATTTGAAAAGGGAAGTCATTCATGTATTTAAAAGAAATTGAAATTCAAGGTTTCAAATCTTTTGCAGATAAGACCAAGGTAATATTTGATCAGGGAGTGACAGCAGTCGTTGGACCAAATGGCTCAGGAAAGAGTAACATTACTGAAAGCCTGCGTTGGGCACTGGGAGAGTCCAGTGTTAAAAGTCTTCGTGGCGGGAAAATGCCAGATGTCATTTTTGCGGGTACTGAAACTCGCAAACCACTGAATTATGCTTCTGTTGTTGTCGTTTTGGACAATAGAGACCGTTTTATCCAGCAAGCTGCAGATGAGATTCGTGTGGAGCGTCATATTTATCGCAGCGGGGATAGCGAGTATAAAATAGATGGCAAGAAGGTACGTTTGCGAGATATTCATGATTTGTTTATGGATACAGGGCTTGGGCGAGATAGTTTTTCCATTATTTCTCAAGGAAAGGTGGAAGAAATTTTCAATAGCAAGCCAGAGGAGCGCCGTGCCATTTTTGAAGAAGCGGCTGGCGTACTGAAATACAAGACGCGGCGCAAGGAGACTGAAAGCAAGCTCAGTCAAACACAAGATAATCTAGATCGGCTGGAAGATATTATTTATGAGCTCGATAGTCAAGTGAAGCCTCTTGAAAAGCAAGCTACGACAGCTAAGCAGTTTTTGAAATTGGATGAGGAACGCCGTGCTCTTTATTTGGATGTATTGATTGCTCAAATAAAGGGAAATAAAACACAGATGAATGATACTGAAGAACGGCTTGTGGGGATTCAGCAATCTTTGTCTGCTTATTACAGCAAACGTGACCAGCTAGAGCAAGAAAATGCTCTTCTGAAAGAAAAACACCATGATTTGCAAAAACAAATGGCAGATGACCAAGCGAGTTTGCTTGAACTAACACGCCTCATCAGTGACTTAGAACGCCAAATCGAAGTTTCCAAATTAGAATCTAGTCAAGCTGCCAACAGTCGGAAGGAAAATGAGGAACGCCTGAAAGGATTGACAGAAAAATTAGAGGCGGTTCAAACAGAATGGCAGGGAAAAGACGAGCAGTTGACTGATTTTGCTGTAAAATTGGAACAAAATCAACAAGCGATTCATAAATTAGAAGCTGAAATTGAGGCATTTTCGGACGATCCTGACCAGATGATTGAAAAATTACGTGCTGAATTTGTCCAATTGATGCAAGAAGAAGCGGACTTATCCAATGACTTAACTGCTTTAGAAAGTCGCTTAGCCAACGAATTACAATTATCTGAAAGCAAACAAGCAGAATTTGCTAAGTTAAAAGAAAATTTAAAGAATCTTCAAATCAACGAGCAAAGTCAACTGGAAGATTTAGAAACAGATCGGCAGTCGGTTCAGCAGTTACTGACAGATTATCAGGCACAGCTAAAGCAAGTTCAAGCTGTAAAAACGAATTATCAGCAAAACCAAACGGCAATGTTTGATTTAATGGATGATGTAAAAAATAAAAAGGCGCGTGTTGGTAGTTTAGAAGCTATTCTGAAAAATCACAGTCATTTCTATGCTGGGGTGAAAAGTGTTCTTCAAGAAGCAGAGCTCCTGGGCGGTATTATCGGTGCTGTTAGTGAAAAACTGAGCTTTGATTCGCATTATCAGACAGCACTTGAAATTGCACTTGGAGCAAGTAGCCAGCATATTATCGTAGAGGACGAACAAGCTGCGACACGAGCAATTGAATTTCTGAAACGCAATCGAACAGGACGGGCAACTTTTCTGCCACTGACAACGATTAAAGCGCGGCATTTACCAGATCATCATCAAGGAAGCATTGAAAAAAGCACTGGTTTTCTTGGTTTGGCTTCGTCTTTGGTGAGCTATGATAAGAGTTTAGAGCATATTTTCCAAAATTTGCTAGGTACAACAGCCATTTTTGATACGGTAGAAAATGCGCGAGCAGCTGCTCGCAAAGTTCGGTATCAAGTACGAATTGTCACGCTGGATGGAACAGAATTACGGACAGGCGGTTCTTATGCAGGTGGCGCTAATCGAAATAACAATACAATTTTCATCAAGCCGGAGTTGGATGCTTTGCAAAAGGAACTTTCTGAGAAGAATGTAACATTAGCCGAGCAAGAAAAGCAAGTGGAGGATTTGCACACACAGCTAAGCCAAGCCAACAGTCTGTTAGAAGAAATAAAAGCAAGTGGTGAGGAAGCTCGATTAGCAGAGCAAAAGGCTCAAATGGCTTATGAGCAAACACATAAACAGGTTGAAGACTTATCCGAGCTCTTAGCGCTGCAAGAAAGAGAGCTATCTCGTGAAGTTCTTCCTGATATGGCGGAGCAAAAGGAACGATTGGTTAATCGCCTTGCAGAAATTGAGCAAGAGAAAACCGAAACAGAAGCAGAGATTGAGCAGATTAAGTCAGATAAAGATGCTATTCAGGCACGTTTAGACAAGCTAACAGCCCACTTATCTGAGCTTCGATTGGTCCGTACCGAGCTGATAGGGCATCAACGTTACGTTCAGATGGATCTCACACGTTTGTCCAATGAAAAATCTGAATTGGACAAAGAGATTTCAACTTTACAATTTCTAATGGAGCAAAAGGAAGAGACAGCTTCAAAAGTGGATATTGCTGTTTTAGAAGAGCAATTAACACAGGCTATACAGGAAAAGACAGCTTTGAACCAAGCCAATATTCGGTACCAATTTGAACTGGACGATTTGGAAGGGCAAGCAGAAGATCTTACCAGTCATCTGGAACAAGCCCGTCAGAAAAATGAGGATTTGATTCGCAGTCAAGCCAAGGCAGAAGCTGAAAAAGATAAGATTGCAGATGTCCTTCGACGCCTTTTGACGAATTTGACAGATGACTATCAAATATCTTTTGATGAAGCTAGTAAACAGGCTCGTCCACTAGAAAATCTTGCGGTTTCTGAAATTAAGGTCAAGGACTTAGAAAAGGCTATTCGGGCTTTAGGACCAGTCAATCTTGATGCGGTAGAGCAATTTGAAGAAGTCAGTCAACGACTGCATTTCCTCAATACTCAAAGAGATGACGTACTTTCTGCGAAAAATCTACTTTTGGAAACCATCGAAGAAATGAATGACGAAGTAAAAGACCGCTTCAAATCAACCTTTGAAGCTATTCGTGAGAGCTTCAAAGTGACTTTCAGACAGATGTTTGGCGGTGGTTCAGCGGACTTGATTTTGACCGAAGGTGACCTGCTGACTGCGGGGGTAGAAATTTCAGTACAACCACCTGGTAAGAAAATTCAGTCGCTCAATCTGATGAGCGGAGGAGAAAAAGCTCTGTCAGCTTTGGCATTACTCTTCTCCATTATCCGTGTCAAGACGATACCATTTGTCATTTTGGACGAGGTGGAAGCTGCACTTGACGAAGCTAATGTCAAACGTTTCGGAGACTATCTCAATCGCTTTGACAAGGACAGCCAGTTTATCGTGGTAACACACCGTAAAGGAACGATGTCCGCAGCAGACTCTATCTATGGAGTAACCATGCAAGAGTCCGGTGTGTCAAAGATTGTCTCCGTAAAATTAAAAGATTTAGAAAGTATGTAAAATGAATATAAAATTAGTTGCGACAGATATGGACGGCACCTTTTTAGATGACAAAGGGCAGTTTGATATGGTTCGACTGAAGCAGTTGTTGCTCCGTTTTAAAGAAAAAGGCATCTATTTTGCAGTAGCCAGTGGGCGTGGTTTGCTGTCATTAGAAAAGCTATTTGAGGATGTGCGAGATGAGATAATTTTTATTGCTGAAAATGGCAGTCTGGTAGAATTTCACGGAGAAGATCTCTACGAAGCAACCATGTCTAAAGATTTTTATCTGTCAGCTTTTGAGAAATTGAAGACATCTCCTTTCATCAATACCAGTGAATTGCTTCTAACAGGTAAAAAAGGCTGTTATGTTTTGGAAACAGTTGATCCAGCTTATTTAGCTTTTAGTGCGCATTATAATGAAAATATCCAAAAAGTAGCTCGCTTGGAGGATATTACAGATGAAATTTTCAAATTTACAACCAATTTTTCTGAAGAAACAGTAGCTGCTGGTGAAGCTTGGGTTAATCAACACGTTCCCGGTGTCAAAGCTATGACAACAGGCTATAAGTCAATTGATATTGTCCTAGACTATGTGGACAAGGGTGTTGCCATTGTCGAATTGGCGAAGAAATTAAATCTTGAGATGGATCAGGTCATGACATTTGGTGACAATTTGAATGATCTACACATGATGCAAGTAGCAGGTTATCCCATTGCCCCTGAAAATGCTCGTCCAGAGATTTTGGAAGTAGCCAAAGAGGTCATTGGGCATCATGCGGCGCATTCAGTTATGACGTATATGGAGGGCTTATAATGGCAGATATAAAATTGATTGCCTTAGATTTAGATGGGACTTTACTAACTTCTGAGAAAAAAATTTCTGCTCGAAATTTAGCGGCGCTTAAAGCCGCTAAAGAGCAGGGAATCAAGATTGTTTTGACGACCGGTCGCCCTCTAAAAGCAATGGAACTTTTCTTAAACGAACTAGGCGTAGCTAATCAAGAGGACGAATACACCATTACTTTTAATGGTGGTTTGGTGCAACGTAACACAGGTGAAATTCTTGATAAAACAGTCTTTGCTTATGACGATGTGGCTCGTATTTTTGAGGAAACAGAAAAGTTAGGCTTGCCACTAGATGCGATTTGCGAAGGAACTGTCTACCAAATCCAGTCAGACCATGAATCGCTTTATCAAACTTGCAATCCTGCTTTAACATTTGAGTCGGTTTCATTTGCAGACTTATCTAGCCAACAGACTTATAATAAGTGTGTAACAGCTTATGCACCAGATCCGCTTGATCGTGGTATTGCTCAACTTTCGTCCGATTTATTTGACAAATATGAAATTTTTAAGTCGCGCGATATGCTGTTAGAATGGTCTCCGAAGAATGTCCATAAAGCAAATGGCTTAGAAAAATTGATTGCTCATTTAGGAATTGAACAAAGTCAAGTCATGACTTGCGGAGATGAAGCAAATGACCTGTCTATGATAAAATGGGCAGGACTTGGTGTAGCTATGCAAAATGCAGTAGCAATAGTCAAAGAAGTTGCCAATGTGGTGACGCCGATGACCAATGATGAAGATGCTGTTGCTTGGGCTATAGAAAAATATGCACTGAAATAAAGGAGGAATTGAATGGGCTTATTTGATCGCCTTTTTGGTCGCCAAAAAGAAGAAAAAACAGTTGAAAATATTCCTGAAGAAGCTGTAGAAACAGTATCAGAGGATGATCAAGGAAAGAATCTAGAAAAAGTAGAAACAGCTCCTGTAGAGAATACGCAATCTGAGAATCTAGGTGAACAAACATTCCAAACAGAATTGAAAGAACGTCTTGCTAATGATGAGACACGTCTTGAAACCATTCAAGAAAAAGTAGAAGAAATGGAGCCGGAAACGGCTACTACAGGATCAAGTCTAGAGTTTGCTGAAAATGATTTCCAAGCTCCAGAAAATCATACATTACAGAATGAAATGGGAACTCCACAACCTGACGAGACAGCAGCCTTTTCGCAACATACGACTCATCCAGCTACCACAGATTTACAGGCACGTTTAGCAGAAGCTAGAAGACAGCAGGCAGAACAAGAAAATATGAGGCAGTTGAACGAAGCGAACGCAGGGTCAAGTTCAGCAGAGTCAACTACGGCAGAGAAGACTATTAGCGAACCAATTGAAGCAAGTTCATCTATTCAAAAAGAAACGGTTCAGGAAAAGTATGACCGTAGTCTTAAAAAGACGCGGACAGGTTTTGGAGCGCGGCTTAATGCTTTCTTTGCCAATTTCCGTTCGGTAGATGAGGAATTTTTTGAAGAGTTAGAAGAACTCTTGATTACGAGTGACGTGGGAGTGCAAGTCGCTTCTAATCTGACAGAAGCCTTACGCCAAGAAGCTCGCCTTGAAAATGCCAAAAAGCCAGATGTCCTTCGTCGGGTCATCATTGAAAAGTTAGTAGACATCTATGAGAAAGATGGCCAATTTAACGAAAAAATCAATTTACAAGACGGTTTGACAGTCATGCTTTTTGTTGGTGTAAACGGAGTTGGGAAAACCACTTCGATAGGGAAATTGGCTTATAAATATAAGCAGGCTGGTAAGACAGTTATGTTAGTTGCAGCAGATACTTTTAGGGCAGGAGCTGTTGCTCAGTTGGTGGAATGGGGACGTCGAGTAGATGTTCCTGTTGTGACAGGTCCAGAAAAGAGTGACCCAGCTAGCGTTGTTTATGACGGTATGGAGCGTGCAAAGGCTGAAAATGTGGATATTCTCATGATTGATACAGCCGGACGCTTGCAAAACAAAGATAATCTAATGGCAGAATTAGAAAAAATTGGACGGATTATCAAACGGGTAGATCCAGCTGCGCCGCATGAAACGTTCTTGGCACTAGATGCCTCAACCGGTCAAAATGCCCTTGTTCAAGCTAAGGAATTTTCAAAAATTACGCCAGTAACAGGAATTGTCTTGACGAAAATTGATGGAACAGCGCGTGGTGGTGTCGTTCTTGCAATCCGTCAAGAGCTGGATATTCCAGTTAAACTGATTGGATTCGGAGAAAAAATTGACGATATTGGAGTATTTAACTCTGAAAACTTTATGAAAGGGCTCTTAGAGGGCTTGGTATAAGAAAAAAGACTTGCAATTCATTCATTTTGCAAGTCTTTTGTATATGATAAATTGTAAAATATAGTGCAACAAAAAA
>NZ_KV817439.1:0-391 GCF_001814695.1 Streptococcus sp. HMSC066E07 | reverse complement strand
CTATTTAAAATTTTTTTAATTATTTGAATAGTTTTATGTTTAAACGGGGAAGGATAATATCTAAAAGTTCCCATTTTTCTCAGGACATAACCATTGAAATTTTATTTAAAACGAAGTACACTGTCAGAACCATCAAAATGACCAGTAATACCCAAAAGGTTGTAACAGGGAATACCTCGCTTGATTGATTCTCGCATTACATAATCTTGCAAAAGAGCGGGCGCGTAGAATTTGTTAAATTCAGGATAGGATCCAGAAAAGAGATAGACCGTTTCTTTGGGAGTGTATACAAAAAGACTGCCAGCTAATATTGTACTTTCGTCTTCATGCTTTTTGAATAGTTGGTATGCTTCGTTTTTTCGTATTTCAAACGTTTCGAATTGACTAGATA
>NZ_KV817438.1:0-50573 GCF_001814695.1 Streptococcus sp. HMSC066E07 | reverse complement strand
AGAGCTATCAAGCTCAACTGAGCCCAGAGAAACAGGAGCAGTACGAGCGCTTACTAGCCGACGAACGGTTCAAAGGCCGCCAAGCCATGATTCGAGAATTAAGAGCCTACTTAAAAGATTATAGTGATTAAGATAAGTCAGGACTTTCCCTTTTAAAAGGTTATAAATTTCGAATGATTTTCTTCGTGCATTTGGCATGAAAAAGCAGAAACCCTCTTGTAAAATGGAAGAAATTTTGATATGATAATAAATGTCGTGTAATCGGCAAATACTCATTTCAGATGAATTGTGAAGCCGTTGCCTACGGGTGGTTTTGCGAGTTGAAATCTGGGAGAGGAAAAAAACAAAAAAGGAGACATTACTCATGGCAGTAATTTCAATGAAACAACTTCTTGAGGCTGGCGTACACTTTGGTCACCAAACTCGTCGCTGGAACCCTAAGATGGCGAAGTATATTTTCACAGAACGTAACGGTATCCACGTTATTGACTTGCAACAAACTGTAAAATTTGCAGATCAAGCATACGACTTTATGCGTGATGCGGCTGCTAACGATGCAGTTATCTTGTTTGTTGGTACGAAAAAACAAGCTGCTGATGCTGTAAAAGAAGAAGCAGAACGTGCTGGTCAATACTACATCAACCACCGTTGGTTGGGTGGAACACTTACAAACTGGGAAACGATTCAAAAACGTGTTGCTCGTTTGAAAGAAATCAAACGTATGGAAGAAGACGGAATTTTTGATGTTCTTCCTAAAAAAGAAGTCGCTCTTCTTAACAAACAACGCGCTCGTCTTGAAAAATTCTTGGGTGGTATCGAAGAAATGCCACGTATTCCAGATGTGATGTATGTTGTGGATCCACATAAAGAACAAATTGCTGTTAAAGAAGCTAAGAAATTAGGTATTCCAGTTGTAGCGATGGTGGATACAAATACAGATCCAGATGACATTGATGTGATTATCCCAGCTAACGATGATGCTATTCGTGCTGTTAAGTTAATCACTGCGAAAATGGCTGATGCGATTATCGAAGGCCGTCAAGGAGAAGACAACGTTGAATCAGTAGAAGCAGAATTAGCTGCAGCTGATTCACAAGTAGATTCTATCGAAGAAATCGTTGAAGTTGTCGAAGGCTCAAACGAATAATCAAGTAACGAACCTATGGGGCGGGGCCTAGCCCTCCCCTTTTTATTAAATAAAATCGTAATATCTTAATTGGAGGATCAAAATGGCAGAAATTACAGCTAAGCTTGTAAAGGAATTGCGCGAAAAATCTGGTGCTGGTGTCATGGACGCTAAAAAAGCACTTGTAGAAGTAGATGGCGATATCGAAAAAGCAATTGAATTGCTTCGTGAAAAAGGTATGGCAAAAGCTGCTAAAAAAGCAGACCGTGTTGCTGCTGAAGGATTGACGGGTGTCTATGTAAACGGCAATGTTGCTGCTATCGTTGAAGTGAACTCAGAAACAGACTTTGTAGCCAAAAATGCTCAATTCGTTGAATTGGTAAACGAAACAGCTAAAGTTATCGCAGAAGGCAAACCAGCTAACAACGAAGAAGCTCTTGCTTTGACAATGTCTTCAGGAGAAACGCTTGAAGCTGCTTATGTTAGTGCAACTGCTACCATCGGAGAAAAAATCTCATTCCGTCGTTTTGCAGTTGTTGAAAAAGCAGATGATCAAGTATTTGGTGCTTACCAACACAATGGCGGACGTATCGGAGTAATCACTGTTATTTCAGGTAGTGACGAGGATCTTGCAAAACACGTGGCAATGCATGTTGCAGCTATGAAGCCTTCTGTTCTGTCATACAAAGAATTGAGCGAAGAATTTATCCATGATGAATTGGCTCAAATGAACCACAAAATTGATCAAGACAACGAAAGTCGTGCAATGGTTGGTAAACCAGCGCTTCCACACTATAAATTTGGTTCTAAACTTCAATTGACGGATGAAGTGATTGCACAAGCTGAAGAAGACATCAAAGCTGGTCTTGCGACTGAAGGCAAGCCAGAAAAAATCTGGGACAAAATTATTCCTGGTAAAATGGATCGCTTTATGTTAGACAATACAAAAGTTGACCAAGCATACACATTGCTTGCGCAAGTTTACATCATGGACGACAGCAAGACTGTTGAAGCATTTCTTGAAAGCCAAGGTGTGACAATTGCAAGCTTTACTCGTTTTGAAGTGGGTGACGGTATTGAAAAAGCTGCCAACGATTTTGAATCAGAAGTAGCTGCTACGATGGCTGCTGCTCTTGGTCAAAACTAAGGCAATCAATAGCTAGCGTTTAAATCATAAATAAAAAGGTTAGAGAGCTGATATAACTCTCTAGCCTTTTCTAGTAGTGTCTGCTTTTATTTTACAATTTTTTTCGTGAATCCCTTGTGAGAAATCACAGAGTTTACAAATATTAAAACGATTAAAGAAATTAGTAGATAGGTAATTTCGGAATAGGTAAAAGCGATTCGGTATGTTTGTGTAAAGAGAATAGCACAGACACTTACAGCAATGATGACTAAATCAATTGTCCATTTTGTTCTAGGGTTTATTGAAGACGGTTCAAATAAAAATGGAGCAAATAAGCAGATGACTAACGGGACGACTTGGACATCCACATAATCAGCAGAAATAACTGTAAAAAAGAATAAAGTTGAAACCAACCAAACCAGTGCATGACGTGTATATTTGAACCAATCCATTTTCATTCATTTGGCCTCCTTTTATTATTATCGTCAAATTTTCATCTATATTATAACGCTTTAAAATTATAAGGCAAGCGTTTACACTCGAATTATTCCTATTCTATAAGCTTTTTCACTTGATTGAATAATCAGACTTTTCAGTTTTTCATTTGGGTCTTTTTCTTTCAAAAATAAGAGATTTTCGGTATAATATTAGTCAAAGATAGTCAATGTCAGTTGCTCATTTATGGAGCAAAAGAAAGAACTGGAAGAAAGGGTTGTCATGAGCCATAAGAATACGTCAGACAGTATTGAGGAATATATCAAAGCAATTTTAGCTCAAGCTGGGATTGCAGAGTTGAAGCGCAGTGAAATTGCGGATGTTTTTCAGGTTGTTCCGAGTCAGATAAATTATGTCATCAAGACACGTTTTACGGAAAGTCGTGGCTATGTTGTTGAAAGCAAGCGTGGTGGAGGCGGCTACATTCGGATTGGTCGGATTGAATTCTCTAATCATCATGAGCTGCTTTGTGATTTGCTGCATAGAGTTGGTGAACAGATCAGTCAGCAGGTTTTTACAGATATTATTCAGCTACTATTTGATGAAAAAATCATGACGGAAAGAGAAGGTAACCTTCTTTTAGCGACGGCAACTGATAGAGTATTGGGAACAGATGCTGCACGAATTCGTGCGCGAATGTTAAAGAAGATTTTACAACAAGTTGATAGAAAAGGGAAAAACTAATATATGAAATATTCAAAAGCTTTGACAGAAAGTATTGAGTCGGCGCAGCTGCTAGCAAGCCATTTTGAAACAGATTATTTGGAGTCTTGGCATTTGTTGATTGCCATGGCGAACAATCCTTATAGTGTTGCGGGTTCTGTTTTAAATGATTATCCGCTTGAAATTGATGATTTTGAGAAAGCAGCCTTTCATATCACAGGAAAGATTTATCAACAAGAGGGAAGCTTTACCATTTGGCCATTTTCTCATCGTATGAAAGTGTTGTTTTTGACAGCTGAGCGAATTGCGGAGGCTGTGCATGCTAAGAATCTTGGGACAGAGCATGTGTTGTTAGCTATGCTGTTTGACAGAGGAAGTTTGGCGGCACGTCTCCTTGAATTTACA
Source organism: Streptococcus sp. HMSC066E07 (assembly GCF_001814695.1). Classification (NCBI taxonomy): domain Bacteria; kingdom Bacillati; phylum Bacillota; class Bacilli; order Lactobacillales; family Streptococcaceae; genus Streptococcus; species Streptococcus sp. HMSC066E07. The sequence goes on along the minus strand of NZ_KV817438.1, from coordinate 46,758 downwards.
GGCTTTAGCTATGAGGATAAAGAAGGCGTTTTGCGCATGACCGATCTTCGGAAAAACTTAGAGCATAAGGCAAGCTGGAATAAAGAGGATTTAAAGGCGATTCGTCACCTAAATAAAAATGCTGCAGCAACAAGACAAACGATGGCTAATATGATGGGAATGCCTCCTGCAACCAGTGGCGGACTAGAAGATTATACTCGTGATTTAACCGAAATGGCTCATACGGGTCTTTTAGAACCGGTCATTGGGCGGGATAAAGAGATTTCTCGCATGCTTCAGATTTTAAGTCGCAAGACGAAAAATAATCCAGTGTTGGTAGGAGATGCAGGAGTTGGGAAGACAGCATTAGCCCTTGGTTTGGCGCAACGTGTGGCAGCTGGTCAAGTTCCAAATGAGCTTGCAAAGATGAGAGTTTTAGAGCTAGATTTAATGAATGTGGTGGCTGGAACTCGTTTTCGTGGTGATTTTGAGGAACGGATGAACAATATTATCAATGATATTGAAGCAGATGGACATGTCATTCTTTTCATTGATGAGCTTCATACTATTATGGGGTCGGGTAGCGGGATTGACTCGACATTAGATGCAGCGAACATTCTCAAGCCAGCTTTGGCTAGAGGGACGCTCAGAATGGTCGGCGCAACAACACAAGAAGAGTACCAGAAATATATTGAAAAGGACGCAGCTCTTTCACGGCGATTTGCCAAAATTACTATTGAAGAGCCGACGGTAGCCGATAGTATTGCGATTTTACAGGGGCTCAAGAAAAGTTATGAAGAACACCACAAAGTGGTGATTACAGATTCAGCGATTGAGACAGCTGTTAAGTATGCTCATCGTTATCTAACAAATAAACATCTACCTGACTCGGCGATCGATTTGCTAGATGAAGCTGCCGCAACGGTACAAAATAAAGGTCCGCAAAATCATGTAAAAACAGAATTGAGTGCAGCAGACGAGGCTTTAATGGCAGGCGATTGGAAAAAGGTTGGCACTTTGTTGGAGAAAGAAAGTCAGCCAATTGTCTACAAACTAAAGGTTAAAGATGAGGATATTTTGGCAACACTCAGCGGTTTATCGGGAATTCCTGTGCAAAAGTTGACGCAAACAGATGCGAAGAAATACCTCAATTTAGAAAAGGAACTGCACAAGCGGGTCATTGGGCAAAATGAAGCAATTTCTGCTATTAGTCGAGCGATTCGGCGCAATCAATCCGGTATCCGCACTAGCAAGCGTCCAATTGGCTCCTTTATGTTCTTAGGGCCAACCGGGGTCGGAAAAACTGAGCTAGCTAAGGCTTTGGCAGAAGTTCTCTTTGATGACGAAACAGCACTGATTCGTTTTGATATGAGTGAATACATGGAAAAATTTGCTGCCAGTCGCCTCAATGGAGCGCCTCCAGGTTATGTTGGTTATGAAGAAGGGGGCGAATTAACTGAAAAAGTTCGCAATCGTCCGTACTCTGTACTCCTCTTTGATGAGGTAGAAAAAGCACATCCTGATATTTTCAATGTGCTTCTCCAAGTCTTAGATGACGGGGTGCTGACAGACAGCAAGGGGCGTAAGGTGGATTTTTCCAATACCATTATCATTATGACCAGCAATCTTGGTGCGACAAGTTTGCGGGACGACAAGACGGTTGGTTTTGGAGCACGTGATGTTCACTTTGATCATGAAAGCATGGAAAAACGGATGATGGAAGAGCTTAAGAAAAGTTATCGTCCAGAATTTATTAACCGAATTGATGAAAAGGTTGTTTTTCACAGTTTGACTAGCGAAGACATGCAAGAAGTGGTAAAAATCATGGTGAAACCACTCATTGTCAGTCTCGCTGAAAAAGGAATTAAACTCAAATTCCAGCCGAGTGCTTTGAAACTTCTGGCTCAAGAGGGTTATGACCCTGAAATGGGAGCTCGTCCACTGCGCAGAACTCTACAAACTCAGGTAGAAGATCATTTATCCGAATTACTTTTAGCTGGTGAGTTACAGATGGGACAAAGTTTGAAAGTCGGTGTCAAAGCTGGACAGCTGGAGTTTGAAGTGCTATGAGTTTTTCCTTGAAACGTTCAGGGATAGATAAGGACTTAAAAGATGAACATTCGTGAAATGGCAGAAACGGATTATGATCAGGTTTATCAATTGTGGTTATCATGTGCAGGCATGGGATTGAATGATTTAGATGATTCAAAAGAGGGAATTGCTCGGTTTTTGCAGAGAAATCCTCAAACTTGTCTGGTGGCAGTAGAAAATCAAACGATTATCGGAGCGATTTTAGTTGGTTCGGACGGACGAAGAGCCTATATCTACCATACAGCTGTTCATCCGAACTATCGCAGGAGAGGGATTGCAAGACAGCTGGTTGAAACGGTTTTAACCGTCCTAGATGATTTGAAAATTCATAAGGTTGCCTTGGTTGTCTTTAAAAGGAATGCAGAAGGAAACAAGTTTTGGGAGAAATTAGGATTCTCTGTTCGAGAAGATCTCATTTACCGCAATCAAGCAAGGACTGAAATGGTTCGGCTGGATACCTAGTAGAAATGACTAATAAAAAACATCAACCATTTAGGAATAATTTCCCAGATGATTGGTGTTTTTTTAATGTTTAAACTTGTAGTAATTCTTCAATTTCTGCAAGACTGTTGGCTTGGGAAATAGCGCTGCGGAGTTTGGCAGCACCAGCTGTTCCGCGGAGGTAATGAGGTGCTAAGCCACGAAATTCTCTAATGGCGATATGCTCTCCTTTAAGGTCAATCAAGCGCTTCAAATGATCGTAAGCAATGTGCATTTTATCCTCAAAGCTGAGGTCGGGCAAGATTTCTCCCGTTTCAAAATAGTGATTGATTTGATGAAAGAGGTAAGGATTGCCCATGGCAGCGCGTCCAATCATGACTGCGTCAGCACCGACTTCTTCTATACGCTGTTGAGCATCTTGGACAGTACGAATATCGCCATTGGCAATAAAAGGAATCTTGGTTAAGGCTTGCGCAACATTGTGGAGGGTTTCAAGATCAGCGTGACCAGTATACATCTGCTCGCGTGTACGTCCATGCATAGCCAGCGCTGCCGCACCAGCAGCTTCAGCTGCAAGAGCATTTTCCACAGCTAGTGAGGCATCTGCCCAACCAGTACGCATTTTCACGGTTAACGGAATATCTAGAACAGAACGAACTTTATTGATAATAGAATAGATTTTTTCTGGATCTTTGAGCCATTTTGCCCCAGCTTCGTTTTTAACAATTTTATTGACGGGACAGCCCATATTGATGTCCACAATATCTGTTTGGGTATTTTCTTGGATAAATTCGGCTGCGCGCGCCAAACTATCTTCGTCACTGCCAAACAACTGAATGGAAACGGGATGTTCTCCTTCATCAATATGCAGCATGTGAAGTGTCTTTTCGTTGTTGTACTGAATGCCCTTGTCTGAGACCATTTCCATGACGACAAGACCTGCACCCAGCTCTTTTGCAATCGTCCGAAAAGCTGAATTGGTGACGCCTGCCATAGGAGCGAGAACTGTTCGATTGGGAATTTTTACATCGCCAATCAGAAAAGGGGTATTAAGATTTGTCACGAATGAGTTCCTCCAAGTCTTTCTCGTCAAAATGATACGTGCTTTGGCAGAATTGGCAAGTGATTTCAGCTCCGTGGTCTTCGTCTCGCATTTCTTCAAGGTCTGACTTAGGTAGGCTTGAGAGAGCATTTAGGAAGCGCTCTTTGCTGCAATCGCATTGGAAGCGAACTTCTTCTTCTGACAATCGTTTGTAAGGTTCGTTGCCGTAGATAGCTGAAAGCAGGGCTTCAATATGGTCTTCGGATTCCAAAAGTGTTGAAATAGCAGGCATTTCTTGGATTCGTTTTTCAAAGCGGGCGATTTCTTCTTCTTTGGCACCTGGAAGGACTTGCAAGAGGAAACCACCAGCAACCTTGACCTTGTCATTGGCATCTAGTAGAACATTTAACCCGACAGCTGACGGAGTTTGCTGGCTTTCTGTTAGATAGAATGCCAAATCTTCGCCAATCTCACCGGATACAAGTGGTGTCATAGAATGATAAGGATTTCCAGTTCCATAGTCTGTAATGACGAGGAACTCGCCGTTTCCAACAAATGGTCCGACCAGCACTTCGCCAGTCGCGGTTTTTTTAATGTCTACGCCGGGATTTTGCACATAGCCTTTGACCGTACCTTTTGTATCTGCGACGGTAATAATAGCACCGATAGAGCTTGTCCCTAGCACTTTGACGGTGATTTTTGTATCTCCTTTTTCATTTGCGACAAGGATTTGACTGGCAATGAGCGTACGGCCTAGTGCTACAGTTGAGCTGGCCTGAGTATGATGCTTTTCTTGAGCTGTCCGAACGGTTTCAGTACTGTCCAGTACATAAGCCCGGAAAGCACCGTTTTTTGAAATAGTTTTAATAATCTTGTCCATACCCTTTATTGTAACATAAAAAAAGAAAAGGGAGCGGGACAAAAATCGGTATTTCGTAAGAAATTGATTTTGTTGTCCCACCCCGCATAGTTGACGAGGCTGTTGTCATTCTTTGCATAGCAAGGAATAACAACCACCAAGCACCTATTTCGTTTCGGTGAAAAAATAGTATATTGTAAGAATTTAGGAAATTTTTGTCCTAAATTCTTGTTCCAGTCCATTAGTTTTCGTTTGTAGTTCGTTCATCCACTTCTTTTTGAGTTTCTTTTCCCTGATCTAGCAGAGCCTGGATAATCTTGTGGTCGCGTAGTTTAACAGAGTCGTTAATGGTTTCAGCGGATTGGATAACAGTCGCTTCAAGGAGAGCGCGTTTCTCCCGTCCTTTGTCAATGGCTTCGATAATACCTTGGTTTTGAGCGACTAAGCTTTCAGCCAACTTAGTAACAGATTCGACAGCAATTGTTGGATTTTGCGAGATTCTCTCCATTTGTGGAATGACTTCTTTGCTGGTTTCAGCCAGCATTTGAAGCGCTGCATTGTTGGCATTAGAAATGGCGTCCGCTACCTGACCAGATTTCATTGATTGTTGCAAAATACCTAGTTGAGCAATAGAGAGCTTCATGGTCGGAATGGTATTGCGACGGAGCATGCCGAGTTTTTGGCGCATATCAGAAGACACCTTCACGAGATTACGCATTTGCGGGGTAGTGGCCCAAGCAACATACAGACGGCTGATGTATTCTGTGTGCTGCTGTTCCAATGTATTGACAACTTCAGTCAAGCGGGCCAATTCTTGTGATTTGGTTTGGTAATCTAGAGTGGCGGTATCTAATTGTGCCACTTCATTTTGAAGAGTCAAGGCACGCGCACTGGCTTCTCTTTGACTGGCTTCAATAAAGGAAATGACACCGACTAGATTTTCAATGGATTTGGTATTGTCTTCAATCAACATCTCAGCAGAAACGATATTGCGTGCGAGTACATCTTCTTGCTTGACGACAGTAGCAGCCATTCCGTCCATTTTTTGCTCGATATTTTGTGAATCAAAATAGAACTCTTGCAAGGTATTCTTGCTTTGTTTAAAGAGTTTTTCTAAGAAATTTGGCTTTTTATCTAGTTCTGCAATTTGAGCATCCTTGTACTTAGCAACAAAACCATTTAACTCTTTATTAGTATTTTTTAGCAATTCATCGACTTGTGGGATTTGAAGTTTCTTTTGCTCGGCTAAAATACGGTTGACAGTGTTATTAACATCTTCGACCGCGGCTTGTCCAAAATCTAAAAGAGCATTCTGGTCAGAAATAAAGTTATCTACCAACTGTGGGGCTTTTGCCATGATAGCATTTTGTTGTTCAGGAGTTAATTTCTCCAAAAAAGTTAACTGCCCATTTGCTTGAGTTTTGGTTGATTCAATAATCTCGGTGGTTTTATCCGTTTTCGTAATGGCATTGTTAGCGATTTTGTCAATGTCGAAGTTAAATTCTTGGCTCATAAGGTCTCCTTTTGATGTTATAGTTCTGTGTTCGTTTCTTTTTTAGTTAAAATCCGCAAGCTGATGTCAAAATCTCGTAGATCAGCTTCGTTGAGCTGACGGAGTGTTTCGTCCAAGTCTAAATCAAACTGCTCAATAGCCGCTTTGGCGCTGGACAGTCGTTCTTCGGCATTGTAAAAATCTTTCGGGGAAGCCTTGATTTTTAGGTAGCCTTCCAAAATATCCTCATAATGCTCCATTTGAGATTGATGAATAGCGGTTAATTCTTCCTTGTTGTTGCTTTCTGATTGAGAAATTTTCTTGAGAATAGCTTCATGGTCGGTTTGGATATTGTGAATGGTTTCGAGCAATTCTGGTACTAATTCTTCAAGGATTGACTTTGTACTCTCAGCATTTTGCGTGCGGAGATTGTAAAGTTGAGCATGAATGTCTGCTGTTACGTCTTGCACTTTCCGTTGAATCCGCTGGTAAATCTCAGGTGAGATATGTTTTTTCAAAGTATCAGCCCGTCCTTGAATATAGCTTAATTGAGGCAAGAGCTGTTCAGCCAACTGTTGGTATTTTTCATAAGCCTTTTCTTCTAGATAAGCATCTAATTGTTTGATTCGACTATCTGCGGCACCGATTTCCTCTTTCAAATCTTCAATTTGTTGACTGGCGCTAGGTCCTGTGATTTTTTTCGGCTGATGGGTTGCATAGTAGTAAATTCCGTAGCTTACACCGACAGCAAAGAGGATCGGGATGAGGTACTGCATAATAATACCAACTGCGATAAAAATAAGCAATATACCAATCCATCTTCTAGAACGTACATTTCTATAATCTCTTCTGGACATAAATTATCTAATCCTGTTTCTTCTGAAATTTCTAAGTCTATTTTAGCATAAAAAAGCATCAAAGACGGAACTGAACGATATTTTTAATAAAAAGTTTGGCTGAAAATAATCATGGAATGATCAGATTTTTCAAAAATTTCTTGACTTAGAGTGAACTCCAAGGTATATAATAAAAGTGTAAATATTTTACCTTTTTGATGAATGTGGAACATCATCTTTTTAATAGAGAAAGGAGCAATAAAATGAAAGCAGCAGTTTTTGTAGAACCAGGAAAAATGGAGGTGAGAGAGGTTGCGCGTCCCGGTGCTGTTGTCGGACGCGTCGGTGTGCCACATACAGGAGACATCAATATCGGTGACTACTGGATGGTCAACTTGGCAATGGCTGGTGGACCAGCTTCTTGTACAACTTATGACAAAGAAATCTTGCTAAAAGCAGTTCTAGACGGTCAAATCAATCCTGGTAAAGTTTTCACTCAATCTTACAAATTGGAAAACATTGACCAAGCGTACAAAGATATGGCTGACAGAAAAACAATTAAAGCGATGATTGTGATGAATTAAGAATTCCGAAAGAGGTTGGTAGAATCCGACCTCTTTTATGGTTGTGAATGTTAGTCCAATAGTTCTCAAATACCTTCATTTTTGATAAAATAAAAGAAAAGCAGTTAAAAGGGGAGAAAATCATGTCTTTAACTAGTCAGATTGTTACAGCTGAATTTCCAGATTTAGAAAAAGTGGAACGACTCAACACGGAAGCTTTTCCTGAGGAAGAGCGTACACCGCTATCCGAGTTGCTACGCTATGGAGATGGGGAATATTCTCATTTTTTTGCCTTTTATGATGGCAATGAATTTGTCGGTTTTGCCTTTTCAGTTTACAATGAAAGAGCCTTTTATATCAGTTTTTTTGCGATTATGCCTCATTTGCGTAGTCATGGTTATGGCGGGAAGATTATTGATAAGTTGGTGGATTTTTATCAAAGAACCATGGTTTTAGAAGTAGAACGGCTGGATGAGCCTTGTGATAATCTAGAACAACGAAAAGCTCGAATGGATTTCTACAAGAGAAATGGTTTTCGCTCTTCGCACGCCTACTTAGAATACGACGGTTTAAGTTTTGAAATTCTTTATAAAGGACCGTTTTTTGATGAAAAAGCCTATCGGGACATTTTCAAAAAGATTCAAGAAGATGGTTATTTTGAATTTGAAATCAAGCATGGACATGGCAGGGACTGGGAATAAACTAAGAATCACTATCGAATATTTCTATTTTTCGTTGATCTACCTAAAAAACGAGCTGTTGTTTTCGGCTCGTTTTACAGTGTATCTAGTGTTTAATGGATTTCTGGGAAAAGTTTAGCCAATATTTTAGGTGTAATGCTTTGACCGGGACCTTCTGCACAATAAGTGTGCATATACATAGAAGGATTGAAATTGAGCTCAATGCAGGTACAGTTAGAATTGTTTTTGCTGGCTGGAAGTGTGCTATTCGGGATAATTAAATCCACGCCACAGACCCAAGCTCCCATAGCAGCTGCCATTTCTGCTGCTAGTTCCTTATAGGAGGTGTGCATGGTTTCAGTCACATCTACTGAGTCTCCACCAGTAGAAATATTAGAATTGCGACGGAGAAAGACTTGAACCCCTTGCGGTAGGACATCATCTGCTTTATAACCTTGCTGGGCTAGCATGAGTAGCTCAATCTCACCAAGCTCAATCATTTCCAGTGGAGAGCGATGGTCGCGCCCTCGTAGGGGATTGGTATTTTTAAAAGCTACCAGTTCTCGAATGGTGTGCCGACCGTCTCCTACAACATTGGCTGCTAAGCGCAGAAGCACCGCCTCACATTTGCCGTCTAGGACAAAGAAACGGTACTCGGTTCCTGCGATAAATTCTTCGACAAGGACAGAGCTGTCCTCTGAAAAGGCAATTTCCAATGCTTTTTGGTAACTGTCTCGATTGGCAGGTGCTTGAAAAATAGAAATTCCTAACCCGAAGTTGGTGGATTTGGGTTTGACAACAATCGGCATATTTTTGATAAGGGGATAGTAAGCTAGCCCTTCTTCCAGAGTGGAGAATTCAGCTCCAGCAGGAACGAGAAAACCAGCAGCAGATAAAATTTTCTTAGTCACCGTCTTATTTGCCATCGCAAGAGGCACGATATAGTTGTCCTTTGAGGTCATATTGCCATTTTTGACATACTCGATGTGATCTTTATGTTGAAGTTTTAAAAACTGGTCACTTTCGTCCAATATTTCGACCTGCAACCCTTTTTGAATCGCATCAAAGAGCAGCATCTGGGTAGAGAGCTCCATTTCCTCGTAGCCTTTCAGAGCGTATGGAGCAGTCCAGGCGTAGTGGTGATATTCTTTAGCTTTTTCCAAACCAAAGGCTTCTAAGGATTGGTTATAAATATCAGGCAAGAGCTGGGCAGAAAGGGTCAGACTGGGATTAGCAACTGCATCTTTCACATGATGAAGCAGGTCTTGATAATAGGAGCTTAATCCGAACTGGTGGATGACAGCTTGCATGGCTCTAAGGAGCAGATTACTATCAGCTTCAACAGGCAAAGGAGTCAGAGGGTGGCTAAGAGCGATTTTTTCATTTAGATCATGAGCTTGCTCTAGGATTTCATCAGGGTCTGCTATATCATCTAGCCAGAGCAAGGCAAGCAAAAAGAGATGAACCGTGTCCATAGTTTCTTGGCTGATTCCCAGCACCTCAAAAGGATTGAGGTCAAAGCAGCGGAATTCTAAATAGGTGATTCCTTTTTCTAAGTAAAGTCGATTTTCTTTTTGCCCACGGAAACGAACAGGCATGTAGCATTCTTTCTCGGCAATTAAATCGCCTTGTGCTACGTATTTCTCTATATCGCTTACATAAGACTCTAGTGAAGCATAGGAAATGTGAATCTTTTTATCGTTTACATATCCCAAATCACTGTTGCGGATAGAGCGTACAGGCTGAGAAATCTTTCTCGTCAAAAACCCTTCTTCAGCAATTGGTGCTGCTCCGTATAAATAAGTCAGAAACCAGCGAAAACGTAAAAAGTTTCGAGCCAATTTGAGATAGAGGTCATTTTTAAAAAGCCGACTATTTTGGTAATCACTGACCTTGAAAAGGGCTTGAATCAAGTCTGGTCCTAATTCCATGTTGTAGTGAATGCCTGAGATAGCTTGTAGCGTTTTTCCATATTTTTTTGCTAAACTTTCTCGATAATGCCGTTCAAAGTCATTTTCTAAATGAGCGATTTGAATTTCTGCTGGCGATAATTTTGGGGGCATAGAGAGTGGCCAAATCACTTCGTTTTTAGGAATGGTTCGTCCAGCCACATCAGTAATTGCAGCAAGAAAACGCCTTGCTTCTTTTGTAGAAGGAGCAATTGGAGTGATGAGTTCTAACTGCTGCTCGCTAAAATCTGTCTGAATCGTTGGATGAAAATTGCGACTGCCAAATGCTTTTGGATGAGAAGTTTGTGCTAATTTCCCGTTTTGATTGACGCGCAAGCCCTCCCTTTCCAACCCGAAAGTAGCTTGTAAAATAGGTGCATCTGCTGCTAATTTTTCGAATAAGTGATTGATGTTCATGGGAAATACCTGTTTGTTTTCTAATACTTTTAGTCTATTATAAAAATGCTCAGAAAACAAGTTTCTACTACGTTTTCCGAACCTTTTTTAAAAGAAAACGATTCTATTTTAGATAGGATAAGAATTTTCCAAAAGAGGGGGTCTCAAACTTCGTCATTTGCAAACAACTGCGATAGTCTTATCTTGAAAAAAGAAGGAATTTTTCTTATAATAGAGTGTAAGACATAATTGCAGGTGAAACTCCTGCCATGTAGACAAGAAAGGATGAGCGCTTAGCTCAGACAAGATTATGACATCAGTTGTAGTTGTAGGAACCCAGTGGGGAGATGAAGGAAAAGGAAAGATTACAGATTTCCTTTCAGCTAATGCCGAAGTGATTGCCCGTTATCAAGGCGGAGACAATGCCGGTCACACCATTGTAATTGACGGTAAAAAGTATAAATTGCACTTGATTCCATCCGGTATTTTCTTCCCAGAGAAAATCTCTGTTATCGGAAACGGAATGGTAGTCAATCCCAAGTCTCTTGTAAAGGAATTGGCTTATTTGCACGAGGAGGGTGTCACAACAGATAATCTGCGCATTTCAGATCGTGCACATGTGATTCTTCCTTATCATATCGAGTTGGACCGTCTGCAAGAAGAAGCTAAAGGCGATCACAAAATCGGAACGACTATCAAGGGGATTGGTCCAGCTTATATGGACAAAGCAGCTCGCGTGGGAATCCGCATTGCGGATTTGTTGGATAAAGATATTTTCAGAGAACGTTTGGAGCGCAACTTAGCTGAAAAAAATCGTCTCTTTGAAAAACTCTACGACAGCACAGCTATCCAATTTGACGATATTTTTGAAGAATACTACGCTTATGGTCAACAGATTAAACAATACGTGACAGATACGTCGGTTATCTTGAACGACGCTCTTGATCAAGGTAAACGTGTCCTTTTTGAAGGAGCGCAGGGAGTGATGCTAGATATTGACCAGGGCACTTATCCATTTGTTACCTCTTCCAATCCTGTTGCAGGTGGTGTGACGATTGGTTCCGGTGTGGGTCCAAGCAAAATTGACAAGGTTGTTGGGGTTTGCAAAGCCTATACCAGTCGTGTTGGTGACGGACCATTTCCTACAGAACTGTTTGATGAAGTAGGCAACCGCATTCGTGAAGTCGGACATGAATATGGAACGACCACAGGGCGTCCTCGTCGTGTTGGTTGGTTTGATTCGGTTGTTATGCGTCACAGTCGCCGTGTGTCTGGGATTACCAACCTTTCTCTCAATTCAATTGACGTTTTGACGGGACTGGATATAGTTAAAATCTGTGTAGCTTACGACCTAGACGGTGAACGTATTGACCATTACCCAGCTAGTTTAGAGCAACTCAAACGCTGCAAACCAATCTATGAAGAATTACCAGGCTGGTCAGAGGACATTACAGGCGTTCGTAGTTTAGAAGAGTTGCCAGAAAACGCCCGCAACTACGTCCGCCGTGTGAGTGAACTTGTTGGTGTTCGCATTTCCACTTTCTCTGTTGGACCAGGTCGTGAACAAACTAATATTTTAGAAAGCGTTTGGTCAAGTTTGTAATAGAAATTATAGTCGGAAGCGAGTTCAAGCTCGCTTTTTATGCGTAAAAAACAAAGAATTTAAAAAATTTTAAATAATACATCTCTTCTTAAGTTAATTTTAAGCTAGCGGGTTTATACTAACATCATCAGATGAAGACCTCCTAACTTTATTTGATAGAAATCCTAAACTTTTTCATAATAATCTCCTGAAAGTCACTGTAAAGTGGCTTTTTTTCTTTCTCTTTGTCTTATGATATAATGGAAAGCAGAGTGAAAATGAACTGAAGAAGAGATGAGAAGATGGAATATACTCGCGAAGAAAAAGAAGAATTCATGCTAGAAGCCTTGAAAGAAGCAGAGATTGCGCTTGCTAATGATGAAATTCCGATTGGTTGTGTTATTGTCAAGGACGGGAAGATTATCGGTCGTGGGCACAATGCGCGTGAGGAATTGCAGCGAGCGGTCATGCATGCTGAGGTGATGGCGATTGAAGAAGCCAACGCTTATGAAAAAAGCTGGCGCTTGTTAGACACGACTCTTTTTGTCACCATTGAGCCTTGTGTCATGTGTAGCGGTGCTATTGGTCTAGCTCGCATTCCGCAGGTTATTTACGGAGCAAAAAATCAAAAATTTGGTGCTGCCGGTAGCCTCTATGATATTCTAACAGATGAGCGACTTAATCACCGAGTTGAGCTTGAAAATGGGATTTTGGAAGCAGAATGTGCTCAGATGATGCAAGATTTTTTTAGAAAGAGGAGACAAAAATGAAGCGTTTTGTTAAGAAGGCTATGCTCTTATCCAGATAGTAGCAGAGTTAATGTTATTATTGGTAGATTAGCAATTTTTCGCTCTGAATATCTATTCTTTTTTGAGAAAAAGAAAATCGTGATTGGCACAAAAACAAATTTATGGTATAATACTTATCGGAGCAACAATTCTGCGTGAAGCGGGTCAGGGGAGGAATCCAGCAGCCCTAAGCGAGTGTGAATTGTGTGCTCTTTTTATAGTATGAAGAATAGGAACAATTGCTAAAGTGTGTGTTGAAAGAATTTTTCAAAAGACAACATTCAGTGATGAATCAATATCATTTTTCAGTAAAGGAAAGATATATGTATTACATGGGTGAAATTTTTAGAGAACTGCGAACAGGTCGGCACATCTCTCTTAAAGCCGCAACAGGAGAAGAATTTTCCTATTCCATGCTTAGTAAATTTGAAAATGGAGATTCAGATATTTCGGCTTCAAAACTGTTAATTGGTCTAGAGAATATCAGAACAGAACTAGAAGAATTTGTCTATTTGGTACGTGGCTTCCAGCCCACTTCCTATACTTTGTTAAAAAATAAACTGTGGCAAGCTCAAGAAAAGAAAGATATGAATACATTGTGGGAAATGTACCACAATGAAATGAATCAATATCAGTCTGAACAGGAAGAAAAGTATATCCTAAATGCGATTGTTATCAAAGGTCACATGTTTTTCTTGGATGAAACCATTCAAGCAACAGAGATTGAGTTGAATTTTTTATATGATTATTTATTTTCTGTTGAAATCTGGGGAGAGTATGAATTACACTTGTTTTCAGATATTGCCGCCTTGCTCCCTCTTGATCTTTACTTTCGATATGCTCGAGAAATGCTTCAAAAGATTGATTTTTTAGGAGATTTACAGAAAAACAAAAACTATATTTACACGATTCTTTTAAATGGTTTGTTTAAATCCATTGCAGAAAAAGGTTTAACAAAAGCTGCTTATTTTGATAAAAAAATCAAAGAAAAATTTTTTGATGAAAATGATGCATACCTGAGAATTGTCTATTTATTTGCAGATGGACAGCATGATTATATTTTGGGAAAGAGAGATGGAGGTCTTATAAAAATGAAAAATGCTATATCAACTCTTGAAATCATAGGTTGCAAGCAGAGTGCTGATTATTACTCCAAAAATATGTCTGATTGGTTAAAAGAATGTGAATAAATGACAATCGGAACTTTTTTGCAAAAAAATTTAAAGTGAGGAAATGAGTCTATGGAATAAAAAATAGACTGCTTTCCTTATTTTTTTTTGCTCAAAAACGGAGTTGAATATATGACAATTTTGTTTTGGAAGTCGCTTTTCAAGTTATACTTAGTGCAACAAAAGTTTGAAAGGGAACTTGATATGAAATTATTCTTCTCAAATGCATTATATAGAAGTATTACGCTCTCTCGGATGCTTAACCTAATGGGGTCTTATTTATACAATATTGTGTTTGTGATTTATGCTGCTAGTCTGCCTTATGCCAATACAGCTGTGTTTATTGCAAATATCATTACAATTATTCCTACACTTTTCACATTTTGGATAGGAGTACAAGCTGATAGGACAGGTAGAAAAGGCGATTTCATGATTTTTATCGGCTTTGTTCAGGCACTTCTATTTACAGGGGTAGCTTTTCTGATTTCTAATAAGACATTTCTCATTTTTGCAATCATCTGTTTGTTGAATGTGATAACAGATATGTTAAGTGACTATGCTGGTGGGTTAAGAATGCCGATTTTGCAAAAGAATTTAGAAAAAGCTGATTTATTTGAAGCCTATTCCTTTACGCAATTTATCACTTATTTATGCAGCATTACTGGACAAACAGTAGGGGTCTGGTTGCTCGCAACTTCAGACAATAATTTTGCACTAGTTGCCATAATCAATGCGCTGTCATTTTTAGCTTCTTCTTTAGTGCTTTTGCACAAGCGTCGTCAATTAACTCATGAAGCTGTGGTAGCAACTCCTGAAAAAACTTCTCTTTTTACGCAATTTAAAATGCTTTATCAAAATATGGAGTTGATTTTTCAAGAATCCGAAAATGCTTCATTCATTCACTTGTTACTTGCAATTTTAACCCTGAATATGATAGGAGGAGCTGTTAATAGTATTTACAATTTTTATTTTTTAAAACATGCCATTTTTCACCTGACTTATGCACAATCTCTTCTGATTGTAGAAGTAGTGTTATTGGTTGGCGCTATTTTAGGAAGTTTAACACCTCACGATTATTTTTCAAAAAAATCATTTTCCTTTCTGCTCATAATGAATAGTTCTTCATTTGGACTAGTTGGCATCAGCAACTTAGTAGGATTGCCACTCATCATTGGGATTATTATCTTAGCTTTTTCTGCTTACATAATGGGGAAATCCACGCCTAAACTAGATGCTATGTTAATGGCAAATCTACCATCTGATGTCTTGGCTCAAAGCAATAACTTTCTCGGATTGTTGTTTACCTTCTCTTTGCCTTTAGGAACGGTCCTCTTTTCAGTTCTCTCTGCCTACAATATCTACTTGTGCTGGTTTATTTTTGTTGTCTTTTCACTGTTGGCACTTTTGCTGTCTCTGCAAAATAATCGACTCAAAAAAGGAAACATTAGTTAAACTCTAGAACCTAAGATTAGGCTACTATTTATTTTCCTCTATTTTTTATTTTAGAAGTATTCTGTGGGTGATTATTTTTTGATTTACGCAAACGATTGCTTTAAAGGTTGGTATGAGATTGCGATTTTTGAAAGTTAATTATAAAAAAACAATTTGGAAACGTTTTAGTCAAGAAAATTGCTTGATAAAAAAGTAGTAAAGCGGTATCATAGTAGGGAAGAAAAATTGGAGGACTATAATGACACATATTCAGTTTAATTACTCAAACGTTCTTGGAAAATTTGTTGCACCGCATGAAGTAGATTACATGCAAACACAAGTTTCTGCAGCAGATGAACTGTTGCGCAAAGGAACTGGTGCAGGAAGTGACTTCCGTGGCTGGCTTGACCTTCCAGAAAACTATGACAAAGAAGAATTCGCTCGCATTTTGAAAGCGGCAGAACAAATCAAATCAGACAGCGATGTTTTGGTCGTGATTGGGATTGGTGGGTCATACCTTGGAGCAAAAGCAGCGATTGATTTCTTGAGCAATCATTTTGCAAACTTGCAAACCAAAGAAGAACGCAAAGCTCCACAAATCCTTTATGCTGGAAATTCTATTTCATCTACTTACCTTGCAGACTTGGTAGAATACGTTTCAGATAAAGATTTCTCAGTTAATGTGATTTCTAAATCAGGGACAACGACAGAACCTGCTATTGCTTTCCGCGTCTTCAAAGAACTTTTGATTAAAAAATATGGTGAAGCTGAAGCTAACAAACGTATCTATGCGACAACTGACCGCCAAAAAGGTGCAGTTAAGGTGGAAGCAGATGCCAATGGTTGGGAAACATTTGTGGTGCCAGATGACATTGGCGGACGTTTCTCTGTATTGACAGCAGTAGGACTTCTACCAATTGCAGCATCAGGCGCAGACATCAAAGCCCTTATGGAAGGTGCTAATGCTGCTCGTAAGGACTACACTTCAGACAAGATTGCAGAAAACGAAGCTTATCAGTACGCAGCTCTTCGTAATATCCTTTATCGCAAAGGCTATGCGACTGAAATTTTGGTTAACTATGAACCATCTCTGCAATACTTCTCAGAATGGTGGAAACAATTAGCTGGTGAGTCAGAAGGAAAAGACCAAAAAGGTATTTATCCAACATCTGCTAATTTCTCAACAGACCTTCACTCTCTTGGGCAATTCATCCAAGAAGGTGCGCGTATTATGTTTGAAACAGTTGTCCGTGTGGACAAACCACGCAAAAACGTGACGATTCCTGAATTGGCAGAAGACTTAGACGGACTTGGATATCTTCAAGGAAAAGATGTTGACTTTGTTAACAAGAAAGCGACAGACGGTGTACTTCTGGCTCATACTGACGGTGACGTGCCAAATATGTATGTCACTCTTCCAGAGCAAGACGCCTTTACTCTTGGTTACACTATTTACTTCTTTGAGCTTGCTATCGCTATTTCTGGTTACTTAAATGCTATTAACCCATTTGACCAACCAGGTGTAGAAGCATATAAGAAAAATATGTTTGCTCTTCTTGGAAAACCAGGATTTGAAGAATTGAGCAAAGAATTGAACGCTCGTTTGTAATTTGTATACAATGGAACGACTTCTGAAAAGGAGTCGTTTTTTATACGCCAAGCATATAATTGAGTGAAATTTTCACAAAAACAGAAGAAAAAGATAGAAAGAAAGCGCTTTATTGTGTATAATAAAAGCAGATTATACAACGGAGGCGCTTTATGTCACAAGAAACTTATATCATGGCGATTGACCAAGGAACAACCAGCTCACGGGCGATTATTTTCAATAAGAAAGGTGAGAAGGTTGCTACGAGTCAAAAAGAGTTTACTCAGATTTTTCCACAGGCGGGCTGGGTTGAGCACAATGCAAATGAGATTTGGAATTCTGTGCAGTCGGTCATTGCAAATGCTTTTATTGAAAGTGGCATCAAGCCCACAGAGATTGAAGCAATTGGCATTACCAATCAACGGGAGACAACAGTTGTGTGGGATAAGAAAACGGGTTTGCCCATTTACAATGCCATTGTCTGGCAGTCTCGGCAAACAGCTCCTTTAGCAGAAAAGCTCAAGCAAGATGGATATGTAGATTTCTTTCATCAAAAAACAGGTTTAATCATAGATGCTTATTTCTCTGCGACCAAGGTACGCTGGATTTTAGATCAGGTAGAGGGCGCGCAGGAACGTGCAGAGCGAGGAGAATTGCTTTTTGGTACGATTGATACCTGGTTGGTTTGGAAATTAACGGATGGTGCGGCTCATGTGACGGATTATTCAAATGCAGCGCGGACCATGCTATACAATATCAAAGAGTTACAATGGGATGATGAGATTTTATCCTTGCTCAATATTCCTAAGGCTATGTTGCCAGAAGTTCGCTCGAATTCAGAAATTTATGGCAAAACAGCACCCTATCATTTTTATGGTGGAGAGGTACCAATTGCAGGAATGGCGGGCGATCAGCAGGCAGCTCTCTTTGGGCAATTAGCATTTGAGCCAGGAATGGTGAAGAATACTTATGGGACGGGCTCTTTCATCATTATGAATACTGGTCAGGAATGCAATTTATCAAAAAATAATCTTTTGACGACTATTGGTTATGGGATAAATGGCAAAGTGACTTATGCTTTGGAGGGTTCGATTTTTATTGCGGGTAGTGCCATTCAGTGGCTTCGTGATGGGCTTCGTATGATTGCTAGCTCACCTGAGTCTGAGCGATATGCAAAAAATTCCACCAATGAAAATGAAGTGTATGTTGTTCCAGCTTTTACGGGACTTGGAGCGCCTTATTGGGATCCAGAAGCAAGAGGTTCTATTTTTGGCTTGACACGTGGAACGAGTAAAGAAGATTTTATCAAAGCAACTTTGCAATCCATTGCTTATCAAGTGCGCGATATTATTGACACCATGCAAATGGACACAGGTACAGCAATCCAAGTTCTGAAGGTAGATGGTGGTGCTGCCATGAATGATTTTCTCATGCAGTTCCAAGCAGATATTTTGGGAATTGAATTAGCGCGTGCGGCAAATTTGGAAACAACAGCTCTTGGAGCAGCTTTTCTGGCAGGTCTTGCAGTTGGCTATTGGAAAGATATGGAAGAACTCAAAACATTAAATGCAGTTGTGGAAACGTTCCAACCTGCTATGCTAGAAGCAGAGCGCCAAAAATTGTACAAAGGCTGGAAAGCAGCAGTTGCAGCTACGCAATTTTTTGCAAAAGAATCTAGCAAATAGTTGAAAAATATAACTATGAGTTACAAGTGTCGGTAATCATTTAGTATAAGATACAAGAGGAGGGACTAGGAGACAATCTTAGTCGCTCTTCTTTACTTTACTAACTCTTTTAGCATTAAATTTTCAGAATAAAAGTGAATTACATGCGTTCTTGTATCAGTTGGATAGAGTAAAACGGTGAATATGCCTGCTCTTATTGGTTTTTTTGAAAATTATGGTATAATAGATATAATTTTGGTAGATGGAGTTGAGTTTTGAAGAAAAGCTATCGCGTCAAGAGCGAGAAAGATTTTAATGCGATTTTCAAAAGTGGGCAAAGTTTTGCCAATAGAAAATTCGTCATTTATACATTAGAAAAGAAGCAAAAACACTTTCGAGTTGGGATATCCGTCAGTAAAAAGCTAGGAAATGCGGTAATGCGCAATAAGATTAAACGCCGTATTCGACACGTTTTGATAGTTCATCAAGCAGAGTTAGCAACGCTTGATTTTGTCGTTATTGCTCGAAAAGGTGTGGAAATTCTGACTTATCAAGAATTAGAGCAAAATTTGCTTCATGTACTAAAAATAGCAAAAATTTATCAGGAAGGTTTGAGTAGTGAAAAAGAAAAGTAAACTGGTGGGGCTTTTAATTTTAGCTTCGCTCATCTTAACAGCGTGTGGGACGAGTGAGGTCACAGCGAGTTCGCCGGATTTATGGGAGAGATTTGTCTATTTCTTCGCCGTAACGATTCGTTTTCTGTCATTCAATGGAAGTACAGGAATTGGGATTATCCTTTTCACATTGATTATTCGGACAGTTCTTTTGCCTGTTTTCCAATTGCAAATTAATGCTTCTCGGAAAATGCAGGAAGCGCAGCCGTTAGTGAAAGAATTGCAGGCGAAGTATCCAGGACGCGACATGGAAAGTCGCAGTCGTTTGGCAGAAGAAACACAAAAGCTGTATAAGGAATTAGGAGTAAAGCCATCGGCATCATTTTGGCCCTTGCTCATTCAAATGCCTGTGTTGATTGCCTTGTATCATGCCTTGACACGCGTTGAATTTCTCAAAGTAGGGCATTTTCTCTGGCTGAATCTGGGCGCGACAGACCCCTATTATATTTTGCCGGTTTTAGCAGCCGTTTTCACCTTTTTGAGTACTTGGTTGAGCAATAAAGGAATGGCGGAACGCAATGGCTTGATGACAGGAATGATGTTTGTCATGCCACTGTTTGTTTTCTTCTTTGCCATGAGTGTAGCGAGTGGGGTTGCTTTGTATTGGAGCACATCGTACGCGTATCAAGTGTTCCAAACGCTTTTACTGAGCAATCCATATAAAATCATTGCAGAAAGAGAAGCGAAAGCGACTGCTGAGCGGGAACGTGAAGAAAAGAAAAAACGTGCTTATCGTAAAGCACAAAAAAAGAAAAAGTAAGGAGGCGCTTGTATGGTATTATTTACAGGAGCGAGTGTTGAAGAAGCTATTCAAAATGGCTTGCGCGAGTTAGATATTCCACGGATGAAAGCACATATCAAAGTGATTTCTCGTGAGAAAAAAGGATTTTTAGGATTATTTGGCAAGAAATTAGCCCAAGTTGATGTGGAACCTATTAACGAAACAACGGTAGTAAAAGCTAACCAAAAAGCTGTCAAAGGTGTTCCGGAAGAAATCAATGCTCAAAATGAGCCCGTTAAAAGCGTGAGTGAAGCAACTGTTGACTTAGGACATGTTGTTGCAGCCATTAAAAAAATCGAAGAAGAAGGCAAGGAAATCTCAGATGATGTGAAAGCTGAAATTTTGAAGCACGAAAAAGAAGCCAGCACGATTCTTGAAGAAACAGGCACAATTGACTTATTGAAAGATAGTGACATCGTAAATTTTCAAAAATCGGTCGCTCAAGAAGAAAAGCCAACTGACAAGATTATTGCTTTTGGGCAGGCTGTAGAAAAGCACTCGGAAGTCCAACCGATAGCTGAGGAGCCGGCTGATTTTGAAGATTTGGGCATTCAAGTGGAAGAAGATTATGATGTTGAAGAAGTTGTTGCGAGTGTGACAGGTTATGTGCAAAACATCGTGGACGAAATGGACGTTGAAGCTAGCATTGCAAGTGCTCATAATCGTCGGACAATCAATATGCAGATTGATACCAATGAGCCTGGTCGCATTATCGGCTATCACGGAAAAGTGCTGAAAGCTCTTCAATTGTTGGCACAGAATTATCTTTATAATCGCTATTCTAAGAGTTTTTACATTTCTATCAATGTTAATGATTATGTAGAACATCGAGCAGAAGTTCTACAAAGCTACGCTCAAAAATTGGCTGACCGTGTGTTGGAATACCAGCATAGTCAAAAAACCGACCCAATGTCCAACAATGAGCGGAAAATTATCCACCGTATCATTTCTAAAATGGACGGACTTACCAGCTATTCAGAAGGTGATGAGCCAAATCGTTATGTTGTCGTGGATATTGACAGTGAATAATAAACTGAGGACTGGGAAGAATTTCTTTTCAGTCTTTCTTTCCGCTTGATCTGCTATTTGCGGCACTTGGGATTGAGAAGAAGGGAGCTTATATGTCTATTTTTCTAGCTATTGAAACATACTTAGCATTACAAGGAAATAAATATATTTCTCCTGATAAAGCGGGAGAATTGAGAGAAATGATGCTTGATTTTAAACGGAAAGGTCAGGCAGCACGCGCGGAATTTTCGGACTTGGTTAAGCAATTTCAAAGATTTTATCCAAAATTAACTCTGGAGCGTACCAGCAACTGGATGAATCAAGCACAAATTTTGCGTCCCCATTTTTGGAACTATTTGTGTGGTTATGGCGATATCACAGAACCAATGTTTGCTCTGCGTTTATATGGGAAGCCAGGAGATTTTGGAGTATCGTTAGAAGTTAGCTTTATCGAGCGCAAGAAAGATGAAACCAGTCTGACGAAGCAAAATCGAGTGTTGCAGGTGCCAATCACAGCTCCAGTTTATTACTTGACTCAAATAAATGGTATCAGTCAACGATTTGCTGGGGCAGAAGAGAATCGGCAGTATTTGAGCCGACAAGTAAAAATAGGGCAAGTTCGTAAAGTCTTAGTAAAATACGATGTAGATTTAGCCCAAGCCACATCGGTAAGACAAGTGTTGGAGCAACTCCAGAAGGCTATGACAACTCTCATTCCTTTTTATGAGGCAACCAGAGAATTATAAGAGGTTTAAGCAACCTTTTTTTAGATTTAGCAAAAACAATTTCGCGCTGCTATTGACAAAAGGCTTAGAATCATATAGAATAGTAAAGTATGTTTAGTAACTGATCACAATAGCCGGCTAAACGAATACAAGAATCTAAGAGGAGGTATTCAAAGTGAAACGTACTTATCAACCAAGTAAAATCCGTCGTGCGCGCAAACACGGTTTCCGTCATCGTATGGCAACTAAAAACGGTCGTCGCGTGCTTGCTAGCCGTCGTCGTAAAGGACGCAAAGTTTTGGCTGCATAATCCAAACGAATACAAGATGAAGAACCAACGGAAACTCGAGACCGCTGGTTTTTTTGTTGGAGAACAAAGGGACAATCTGCATTTGCTCAGAGATTTTGATATAATAGAAACTGATATAAAGAGGAATGAATGATGAACATTTTTGACACACATACACACCTCAACGTGGACAATTTTGCAGGCAAAGAAGCTGAAGAAATTGTTTTTGCACGCGAGTTAGGTGTTACCAAGATGAATATTGTGGGTTTTGATGCAGAAACCATTGAAAAGTCGCTAGCGCTGTCTCGTCAATATGATGAGCTTTACAGTACGATTGGCTGGCATCCGACGGAGGCAGGTTCTTACACGCAGGAAGTGGAGGACATGCTTGTCAGTCATTTGCATGCTCCCAAAGTTATTGCCCTTGGTGAAATTGGATTGGATTATCATTGGATGACAGCACCGAAAGAGATGCAAGAGCGAGTTTTTCGGCGGCAGATTCAATTATCAAAAGATCTTGACTTGCCTTTTGTAGTGCACACTCGTGATGCCTTGGACGACACATATGAGATTATTAAAAGTGAAGGTGTTGGTCCTCGTGGCGGCATTATGCACTCTTATTCAGGTTCTTTGGAAATGGCAGAGCGTTTTATCCAGCTTGGTATGATGATTTCATTTTCGGGTGTGGTCACGTTTAAGAAGGCTGTAGATGTGCAGGAAGCTGCGCAAAACCTCCCTTTGGATAAAATCCTAGTTGAAACTGATGCACCTTACTTAGCTCCTGTTCCAAAACGTGGTCGTGAAAACCGGACGGCTTATACTCGCTATGTTGTAGACAAGATTGCAGAACTTCGTAGTTTGACTGTCGGAGAAGTTGCGCAAGCGACCTATGAAAATGCGCTGCGAATATTTAATTTGAAAGAAGATTGATGAAAGAAAAAATTTCTCAAGTCATCGTTGTAGAAGGTCGAGATGATACAGCTAACCTTAAAAGATACTTTGACGTAGAAACTTATGAAACGAGAGGGTCTGCGATTTGTCAAAAAGACATTCAACGCATCAAACATCTCCATAACTTGCATGGAGTGATCGTTTTTACCGATCCAGATGTCAATGGCGAGCGGATTCGTAGAATGATTATGACCGCTATTCCTAGTGTTCAACATGCTTTTTTAAGGCGTGATGAGGCCGCTCCTAAGTCTAAAAATAAAGGGAAGTCATTGGGGATCGAGCATGCTTCTTATGAAGATTTAAAAGCCGCTCTTTCTCAGGTAACTAAAAATTTTGAAAAAAAGACTGATTTTGATATCACACATTCAGATTTGATTCGCTTAGGATTTCTGGCAGGCAATGACAGCCGCAAACGTCGTGAATTTTTAGGAGAAGAACTCCGCATTGGCTATTCAAATGGGAAACAGTTGCTTAAACGCTTGGAATTATTTGGAATAAATTTAGCAAAAGTTGAGAGCGTGATGGCGCATTATCAAGAAAGTGAAAAGTAAAGGAATAGTATGAAAAAATGTATCATAACAGGTGGAAATAGCGGGATAGGTTATCAAGCAGCTAAACAGCTAGCTGATAAAGGCTGGCAGGTAACGATTTTTTGTCGTAGTAAAGAGAGAGCTGAGAGCGCCTGTGAGACAATCATTAGTGAAACTGGTAATTCTCATGTCAGCTACCTATTAGCAGATCTTTCTGACTTAACGAGTACCAAAACAGCTATTGAAAATTATATCCAGACTCAAGGAGCGCTTGATGTCTTGATAAATAATGCTGCTGACTTTGATTTATCAATTAAGCAACCAGTTTTAACCAAAGATGGATTGGAAAAGCAGTTTGCGACCAATGTTGTAACTCCTTTTTTGCTATCCCAGTCTTTTATTTCCTTATTGAAAGAGTCCGAGAGTGGTCGCATTCTCAATATTTCATCGCAAGGTTTACAAGCCTATCCTTTTATTAAATTGAATTTTGATAATCTAAAGGGCGAACAATCTTACAGCCCTTCAAAAACTTATTACCAGAACAAATTAGCGCTTCTGATGCTGACCTTAGCGATGAGAGCAAGGTACAAAGACGTTACAATTCAGGCTATCAGAGTACCTAGTGTTAAGGTAGATATGAAGCGTTATAGTCACCTTTCTTCCTTTATGAAAAACCTATACAAACTGAAATCTCGATTCTCAATTTCGCCTGAAGAAATGGCACAAACCTATGTCGCTCTCGCCACGGGAAACAGCTATAACGGCTTTTTATACAATGAAAAATGCCAAGAGGTCAAAGCCAATCGCTCGGTTTATGATCAAGAGGCACAAGAGAAACTCTACCGAATTTTGACGCAACTAACAACAGAGAAAACCGGAGAATGATAGTCGAATATTATAGCGTTTAGTATGTTTTTTAAGCATGATGAGTGGTAAGGGGGATTTAGCTGGCGATAATATGTCAATTTTGATATTTACAAAAGATTGTGTTTGAAGTGCTTGACAGTGATGATGACTGATGTCACTAATGAAACATTATGTACTACTGGTTTCATATGAAGTTGATGTCCAAAAATGTTGTGGATTCTGAGTTGAAGAATTCTGCATGGGCTATCCAAATGAGAAACAATTGCTCAAACGACTAGAATTATTTGAGATTGGATTGACAGATGTTGAGATGGAATGAAAAAAATACGAAAGGAAGCGAGATGGCAAATAGAAGCTATATTTATTTAAAAAACGGAGATGAGGCACGTGTTTTAGCAGAGGGAATTTATATGATTCCTTATTTCTGGCAACTGTTTTGGGGTGAAGAAGAGTTGCAAACAGCCATTGCTCTATGGCAAAAAGCAGAAGAGCTTGAAAAAGAAGATAAAGGAAAAACAGAAGAATTTTATCGGACACAGGATATGGGGATTACTCTTTCTGTTGAAAACTTTCATCAGAATGCTCGTCGCAATCGCTCCTTTTTAGAGCAGCATGCTCCACAAACTTTGCAACTGTACGATGACTTTGTGTGTTACATTACTGCAAATATCAAAGAGGGTGATACGCTAGGATTTGACGTTTTAGAAATTATTTCTATGGACGAGTTGCCTATTGCTTCTGACAAACTTTTAAAAAATGTCCGTGCTATTCAGCAAAATCAACCGAAAGATTTGGATTTTTCTTTAACAGATAAAGATTTGCTTGGGATAGCTATGGGTTTCCCAGATGATTATGCTTCAGACATGTTGCCAGTAGATAATATTCTAAATTCGGTTGCCTACCAAGATGAGTTGAAGAAAGGTAAAAATCAAAAAAACAAGCAAATGACTGATGTGACTGAATCTACTTCAACAGAAACTAAACGCCGTATTCATCCGGCATTTTGGATTTTGCTTGTGCTGGGAATTATGCGAATTTTATATATTTTATTCAGATAACAGATAGAAAAGAGATTTATGAGAATTGCGGATTATAGTGTGACGCGGGCTGTGCTTGAGCGTCATGGCTTTACTTTTAAAAAATCGTTCGGTCAGAATTTCTTGACTGATACCAATATTTTACAAAAAATTGTGGACACAGCTGAGATTGATGAGAATGTTAATGTTATCGAAATCGGACCAGGCATCGGGGCACTGACTGAGTTTTTGGCGGAAAATACAGCCGAAGTTATGGCTTTTGAAATTGATGATCGCTTGGTGCCGATTTTGGCAGATACTCTGCGGGATTTTGACAATGTGCGCGTGGTCAATGAAGATATTCTTAAGTCAGACTTGCAAGCCCGAATCAAGGAATTTGCTAATCCAAATCTTCCTATCAAAGTGGTGGCCAACCTGCCCTACTATATTACTACTCCTATCCTCATGCACTTGATTGAGAGTGGCATTCCTTTTAGTGAATTTGTCGTGATGATGCAGCGAGAAGTGGCTGATCGTATCTCGGCGCAGCCCAATAGTAAATCTTATGGCAGTTTGTCAATAGCGGTGCAGTATTATATGACCGCAAAGGTTGCTTTTATCGTACCACGGACGGTCTTTGTTCCCGCTCCAAATGTGGATTCGGCTATCCTCAAGATGGTCCGCAGAGACCAGCCAGCAGTTGGGGTCAAGGATGAAGCCTTCTTCTTCAAAGTCTCAAAAGCTAGTTTTACCCACCGCCGGAAAACCCTCTGGAATAATCTGACCAGTTATTTTGGGAAGTCTAATGAAGTCAAAACAAAGCTAGAGTCCGCTTTGGACAATGCTGAGTTATCTCCAAGTGTACGAGGAGAAGCGCTTGATTTGCAAGAATTTGCGCATTTAGCAGACAGCTTATATGACGAGGGATTCAGATAAGTTGGATAATATTGTAAACAAAAAGCCTCACTAAGTTCATTTTAGTGAGGTTCTTTATAAGGAAAGGACGGGATTTGAACCCGCGCATGAATAAAATCCATTTGCCGGATTTCGAGTCCGGTGCCGTACCAAGCTGGGCCACCTTTCCAAAATTTAGAATAAGGAATTTTTGAATGGGCTCGATAGAAGCATTCAAAATAGGGTATTTCGTTTTAGGAGAGAAAGCAAAGCGCAGCATAAGCTGCAATACCAAAACACCTAACAAAATAAAAATGCGGAAAAAGGGATTTGAACCCTCACGTCCGAATGGACACATGCGCCTGAAGCATGCGCGTCTGCCGTTCCGCCATTTCCGCTCGGTATCTATTATACCACATTGGCAACGTTTTTCATCATTTTTTTGCACTAAAAAGCAAAATACTTGTTTTTTTGATATAATGAACTTATTAAGGTTAAAGGAGTTCATTTGAAAGGAACAATTGTGAAAGCCTTGGCTGGCTTCTATTATGTAGAGTCAGAAGGCAAGGTGTATCAGACCAGAGCAAGAGGGAATTTTCGCAAGAAAGGTCAAACTCCCTATGTGGGAGATGAGGTCGAATTTTCTGCTGAGAAAGATTCTGAAGGATACATTTTAAAAATAGCAGAGCGAAAAAACAGTCTGGTACGCCCACCTATTGTTAATATCGATCAGGCTGTCGTGATAATGAGTGCCAAAGAGCCAGATTTTAATCCCAATCTTTTGGATCGGTTCTTAGTTCTTTTGGAGCAGAAAGCCATTCATCCGATTATTTATATCAGTAAATTGGATTTGTTGGAGGACGACAAGGAGCTAGATGTTTTCCTTGAGGTTTACCAAGCTATTGGTTATGATACTGCCAAAACAGTAGAAGAACTATTGCAGTTTTTAATCAGAAAAAAGACGGTCTTTATGGGGCAGACAGGAGTTGGTAAGTCCACTTTGCTTAATAAAATTGCACCGGATCTGAAATTGGAAACAGGGGAGATTTCAGAAAGCCTTGGTCGCGGTCGTCATACGACACGAGCTGTCAGTTTTTACAATCTTAATGGAGGAAAAATTGCGGATACGCCGGGGTTTTCTTCCTTGGATTACGAAGTGGACAATGCGGAGGATTTAAACCGAGCATTTCCTGAAATTGCTGAAGTCAGTCGCAGCTGTAAATTCCGAACCTGTACCCATACGCATGAGCCAAACTGTGCGGTGAAACCTGCCGTTGAAAATGGAACAATTGCAGCCTTTCGATTTGAAGATTACTTGCAATTTTTGAGTGAAATTGAACATCGTCGTGAAATCTATAAAAAAGCAGTTAAAAAGCAACCTAAATGAGGAGGAAGCTAAATGAAATCTTATAAAATTGCACCGTCTATTTTAAGTGCAGACTATGCAAACTTTGAATCAGAATTGAAAAAATTAGAAGCCACAGGGGCAGAGTACGCTCATATTGATATTATGGACGGACATTTTGTTCCCAATATCAGCTTCGGCGCAGGTGTGGTTGCGAGCATGCGACCACACAGTAGATTGGTATTTGATTGTCATCTTATGGTCTCCAATCCAGAACACCATATTGAAGATTTTGCTCGTGCGGGTGCAGATATTATCAGCATCCATGCTGAAGCAACACCACATATTCACGGAGCTTTGCAAAAGATTCGGACAGCTGGTGTCAAGGCAAGTGTTGTTATCAATCCGGGAACGCCTGTTGAAGCGGTGAAAAACGTACTTAATCTGGTTGACCAAGTCTTAGTAATGACTGTCAATCCGGGCTTCGGTGGACAAGCTTTTCTACCAGAAACAATGGATAAAGTACGCGAATTAGTCGTTTTGAGAGAAGTGAACCAACTAGACTTTGATATTGAAGTAGACGGTGGTATTGATGGTGAAACCATTCGCATTGCCAAAGAGGCCGGTGCTAATGTCTTTGTGGCAGGTAGTTATGTGTTCAAAGGTGATGTCGCTCATCAGGTTCAAACTTTGAAAGAAGCATTGCATGACTAAAATTGCTCTCTTTGCTGGTGGGACGATAGATAGCTTTCAAATGGATTTCGACCTCTTTATCGGAGTAGATAGGGGGAGTCTACTTCTCATTGAACAAGGTATTTGTCCAGACCTAGCGGTCGGTGATTTTGATTCCGTT
This sequence comes from Streptococcus sp. HMSC066E07, assembly GCF_001814695.1. Lineage (NCBI taxonomy): Bacteria > Bacillati > Bacillota > Bacilli > Lactobacillales > Streptococcaceae > Streptococcus > Streptococcus sp. HMSC066E07. The sequence continues at coordinate 18,275 of NZ_KV817438.1, read as the reverse complement.
TCGGAGAAAGAGTTGGCTTTGATTTATTCTCAATCTAAAGAGGTACTTCAAGCACAATCTGAAAAAGATGATACGGATTTAGAGTTGGCTGTCAAAGCTGTTTTTGCACGTTATCCACAGGCGCAACTAACGATTTTTGGTGCTTTTGGTGGGCGCTTGGATCATACTTTGGCAAATATTTTCTTGCCGAGCGATCCAGAAATCACGCCTTATATGCAACAAATTCGGCTTTGTAGTGCGCAAAATGAGCTCAGCTATTGTCCTCAAGGGCGTCACGAGATAAAGCCAGTAGCTGGTATGAATTATCTAGCCTTTATGCCTGTGAGCAATAGTCAGTTAACGATTGAAGGAGCCAAATATCCTTTAAACGAATCCAATTATTTTTTCAAAAAAGTGTATGCTTCTAACGAATTTATAGATGAACCCGTTTTTTTAGAGTGCCAATCAGGTTATGTTATTGTCATTTATAGCAAAGACAGGAGTTAGTATGGAGTTTATAATTATCCTCTTATTGCTGGGAGATCTTATTGTGACCTTTCTTTTGTGGCAAAAGAATCAGCAACAGACAGACCAAGCGAAGAAGATTTTTGAAGATCAAGCCGATCAATTATCTGATCAGTTGGATTACCGTTTTGAGCAGGAGCGGCAGCAACGCCTTCTAGCACAGCAACAACTGGAATTGGCTCTGGGAGATCGTTTGGGTGAGGTGCGTACGGATTTACATCGAAATTTAACGGAAATGCGGTTAGAGATAAGCGAGAATCTAACTAAAAATCGTGATAAGACAGACGAACGAATGCGTCAGATTCAGGAGTCAAATGACCGTCGTTTAGAACAAATGCGCCAAACAGTGGAAGAAAAATTAGAGAAAACGCTGCAGACGCGGTTGCAAACCTCCTTTGAAACGGTTTCTAAACAGTTGGAGTCAGTCAATCGTGGTCTAGGCGAGATGCAACATGTAGCGCGTGATGTGGGCACTCTAAATAAAGTGCTCTCCAATACCAAAACGCGTGGAATTTTAGGTGAATTGCAACTCGGTCAGATTATTGAAGATATTATGACACCGAGCCAGTACGAACGCGAATTTGCGACAGTTGCAGGCTCTAGTGAACGCGTAGAGTACGCGATTAAATTACCGGGGCAAGTGGAAAAAGAATATATCTATTTGCCGATTGATTCCAAGTTTCCGCTTGCTGACTACTATCGATTAGAGGATGCTTATGAATCAGGAAACAAAGAAGAGATTGATTTGTATCGCAAGTCTTTGCTAGCGAGCGTCAAACGTTTTGCCAAGGACATCAATAAGAAATACTTAGCGCCTCCTGCAACAACAAACTTTGGCGTGATGTTTTTACCAACGGAAGGGCTTTATTCAGAAGTTGTTCGCAATCCGGAATTCTTTGACAGTTTGCGTCGAGACGAGCAGATTGTGGTCGCAGGACCGTCTACGTTGTCTGCCCTACTCAATTCGCTTTCGGTTGGTTTTAAAACGCTCAACATTCAACGAAGTGCAGATGACATCAGTAAGGTTTTGGGCAATGTCAAATCAGAATTTAATAAATTTGGTGGCATTTTGCTCAAGGCACAAAAACATCTGCAACATGCTTCTGGCAATATTGATGAATTGCTGACGCGCAGAACCAATGCTATCGAGCGAACTTTGCGCCATATTGAAATTTCGGATAAGTCGGACTTCAACGGTCTACTAGATTTCCAAGATGAAGAGGAAGAATATGAAGATTAACCAAATGAAAAAAGACGAGCTGTTTGAGGGGTTTTACCTCATCAAATCTGCTGAACTTCGTCAAACAAGGGCAGGGAAAAACTATTTGGCATTCACCTTTCAAGATGACACTGGAACGATTGAAGGGAAATTGTGGGATGCACAACCGCACAATGTGGAAGAATTTACTGCTGGAAAAGTCATCCATATGCAAGGGCGCAGAGAAGTATATAACAATACTCCGCAAGTGAATCAAATTACACTACGTCTGCCAAAAGTTGGTGAGCCAAACAATCCAGCTGATTTTAAGGAAAAACCACCGGTTGATGTCCAGGAGTTACGTGACTATCTCTCGCAAATGATTTTTAAAATTGAAAATCCAGTTTGGCAGCGTGTGGTACGGGCTTTGTATGCTAAATACGATAAAGAATTTTACTCCTATCCAGCAGCGAAAACCAATCACCACGCTTTTGAGGCAGGACTTGCTTTTCATACTGCGACTATGGTGCGGCTAGCAAATGCTATTGGTGAGATTTACCCGCAACTAAATAAGAGTTTACTTTATGCAGGAATTATGCTCCATGATTTAGCAAAGGTGCTGGAATTGACAGGCCCAGAGCAAACAGAATACACTGTTCGAGGCAATCTCATCGGACACATCGCTTTGATTGATGAAGAAATAACAAAGGTGTTGGCAGAATTAAAAATTGACGACACTAGAGAAGAGGTCATTATTCTCCGTCATGTTTTGCTAAGTCATCACGGCCTGTTGGAATACGGTAGTCCAGTGCGTCCGAAAATCATGGAAGCTGAAATTATCCACATGATTGATAATTTAGATGCGGAAATGATGATGATGACTTCGGCTCTAGCCTTGGTTGGCGAGGGTGAGATGACCAATCGAATTTTTGCTATGGACAACCGCTCTTTCTATAAGCCTAATTTTGATAAGTAAAAAACGAAAAACGAATGTTATTGCAAAAATAATGTTCGTTTTTTGGACTGATTATGATATAATGAAGAAAATAAAATAAATTGGTGAAAAAATGAAATTAAGAAGAAGTGAACGCATGGTAGTTATTTCTAACTACCTAATCAATCATCCGTACGAATTAACAAGTCTCAATACATTTGCTGAAAAGTATGAGTCCGCAAAATCTTCCATTTCCGAAGATATTGTCATTATCAAACGTGCTTTTGAAGAAATGGAAATTGGGCACATCGAAACCATTACAGGAGCAGGAGGAGGCGTTATTTTTACTCCCTCTATCTCGGATAAAGAAGCTAGAGCAATGGTGGAAGACCTCCGCACGAAATTGTCTGAAAGCAATCGAATTTTACCCGGTGGCTACATTTACTTATCGGATTTGCTGAGTACGCCTTCTATTTTAAACAACATTGGGCGCATTATTGCCAAGACGTTTCGAAATCAAAAAATTGATGCCGTAATGACTGTTGCCACAAAAGGAGTGCCGTTGGCAAATGCAGTGGCAAATGTGTTAAATGTTCCATTTGTCATTGTCCGTCGCGACTTGAAAATCACAGAGGGCTCGACGGTTAGCGTCAATTATGTGTCAGGTTCGAGCGGTGACCGTATTGAAAAGATGTTCTTGTCGAAACGCAGCCTGAAAGCTGGAAGCCGTGTTTTAATCGTAGATGATTTCTTAAAAGGTGGCGGGACAGTCAATGGTATGATTAGTCTTTTACGAGAATTTGATTCAGAGTTAGCTGGTGTAGCAGTCTTTGCGGAAAATGCACAAACGGAGCGTGAACATTTGGATTACAAATCATTGTTGAAAGTGACAGCTATTGATGTGAAGTCCAACAAAATTAGCGTAGAAGTTGGGAATATTTTTGACAAATAGATGAGGTGAGAATTTGAAAAATATATTGGATAAATTGGATCAAAGCTCTTTGTGGCTAAGAATTTCGATTGTTACAGCTTTGGCGCTTATTCTTGCTGCTGGATTATTTTTCGTTAAAAAGCAAGATGACGCGATGCGTGCAGCTGCTCCGACTGTAAGGCGAACCATTTCAACATCAAAATCTTCAGAATCGAAAGCAGAAAAAGAGAAAAAAGAGCAAGCCAAAATTGCACAAGAGGCAGAAGAGGCTGTTAAAAAACTGGAAGCGGAGCAGACGACGGCTAATGTAACGCCTGCTCAAGAAAAAGTGGACAAGTTGAAAGACGAAGCTCAAAAAGCTCAACTTCAACAACGGATTAAGGCAGTTAGTGACGCGATTGCGGCGCGTGCAGCCAGCGAAGCAGCTGCTACAGCAAATCAAAACGCTGTGACGCCTCAAACAGATGCAGGGCAAACGTACCAACAAACTTATCCTCAAACCTATCAAGCTCCAGCAACTTCAGCTACCACAGGACAAGCTGAAACCAATTCAGCTCAAACTCCAACGACTAACGGAAACGGAGCAAGTGTCCCAGCCACAAATACTACTGGACAATAGCTGGGATTTCAATAGGAAAACTATAAAAAATATATTGACAAAGAAAGTACCGTCGTGTTATACTAATAGACGGTACTTTTTACTTTTGGTCTCTCAAAAGTGTACAGAGACGTGCTGACAAATGTTGCAAAAGTACACGTAGATGATAGCTGTCACCAAGTGTATCATCACCAAAATTAAAAAAATACAGGAGAAATGTAGATGCCTACAATTAACCAATTGGTTCGCAAACCGCGTAAATCAAAAGTAGAAAAATCTAAATCACCAGCTTTAAACGTTGGTTATAATAGTTTGAAGCGTGTACCTACTCGTGAAAACTCACCACAAAAACGTGGTGTAGCAACTCGTGTTGGTACTATGACACCTAAAAAACCGAACTCAGCTCTTCGTAAGTTTGCTCGTGTACGTTTGAGCAATCTGATCGAAGTAACTGCATATATCCCAGGTATCGGACATAACTTGCAAGAACACAGCGTTGTGCTTCTTCGTGGTGGACGTGTAAAAGACCTTCCAGGGGTACGTTACCATATTGTTCGTGGTGCACTTGATACTGCAGGTGTAACTGATCGTAAACAAGGCCGTTCTAAATACGGTACGAAAAAACCAAAAGCATAAGGAAAGGGGATAAAGATCAATGAGTCGTAAAAACCGTGCGCCTAAGCGCGAAGTATTGCCAGATCCGCTCTACAATTCAAAATTAGTGACACGTCTTATCAACCGCGTTATGCTTGATGGTAAACGTGGTACAGCAGCTTCAATCGTATATGGTGCTTTTGAGCAAATCAAAGAAGCTACTGGAAATGATGCACTTGAAGTATTTGAAGCAGCTATGGAAAACATCATGCCTGTACTTGAAGTACGTGCTCGCCGTGTCGGTGGTTCTAACTACCAAGTCCCAGTTGAAGTTCGTCCAGAACGTCGTACAACTCTTGGACTTCGTTGGTTGGTAACTATTTCACGTTCACGTGGAGAACACACTATGCAAGATCGCCTTGCAAAAGAAATCATGGATGCAGCTAACAATACTGGTGCAGCTGTTAAAAAACGTGAAGATACTCACCGTATGGCTGAAGCTAACCGTGCTTTTGCTCACTTCCGCTGGTAAGATTGCTTCTCTTTTTAGAGAATTGCAAAAGCTCTTTCAAAGGCTTAATACTCTTACTAATTAGCATGAGTAATCAACAAGCGGGTAGGATTTGCCTACTCGCTTTTCTTAAAATATGTTATAATAAACTGTAAATAAAATAATAGGAGAAACAACCAAATGGCTCGCGAATTTTCACTTGAAAAAACTCGTAACATCGGTATCATGGCTCACGTCGATGCTGGTAAAACAACAACGACTGAACGTATTCTTTACTATACCGGTAAAATCCATAAAATTGGTGAAACACACGAAGGTGCTTCACAAATGGACTGGATGGAACAAGAACAAGAACGTGGTATTACTATTACATCTGCTGCAACAACAGCACAATGGAAGGATTACCGTGTCAACATTATTGACACACCAGGGCACGTGGACTTCACAATTGAAGTACAACGTTCTCTTCGTGTATTGGATGGTGCCGTAACTGTCCTTGACTCACAATCAGGTGTTGAACCTCAAACGGAAACAGTTTGGCGTCAAGCAACTGAATATGGCGTTCCACGTATCGTATTTGCTAACAAAATGGATAAAATCGGTGCAGACTTCCTTTACTCAGTAAGCACACTTCACGATCGCCTTCAAGCAAATGCTCATCCAATTCAATTGCCAATCGGTGCAGAAGATGATTTCCGTGGTATCATTGACTTGGTTCGCATGAAAGCTGAAATCTATACAAATGACCTTGGAACAGATATTCTTGAAGAAGATATTCCAGCTGATTATCTTGAACAAGCTCAAGAATGGCGTGAAAAATTAGTCGAAGCAGTTGCTGAAACTGATGAAGATTTGATGATGAAATACCTTGAAGGGGAAGAAATTACTGAAGCAGAACTAAAAGCTGCCATCCGTAAAGCAACTATCAATGTTGAATTCTTCCCAGTTCTTGCTGGTTCTGCCTTCAAAAACAAAGGTGTTCAAATGATGCTTGATGCAGTTATTGACTACCTTCCAAGCCCACTTGACATTCCAGCTATCAAGGGTGTAAATCCAGATACTGAAGAAGAAGAAACTCGTCCTGCATCTGATGACGAACCGTTTGCAGCACTTGCTTTCAAGATTATGACAGACCCATTTGTTGGTCGTTTGACTTTCTTCCGTGTGTACTCAGGTGTCTTGAACTCAGGTTCATACGTTTTGAATACTTCTAAAGGTAAACGCGAACGTATTGGACGTATCCTGCAAATGCACGCAAACCACCGGAATGAAATTGAAACAGTTTACTCTGGTGACATCGCTGCAGCTGTTGGTTTGAAAGATACTACAACTGGTGACTCATTGACAGATGAAAAGGCAAAAATTATCCTTGAATCTATCGAAGTTCCAGAACCAGTTATCCAATTGATGGTTGAACCTAAGTCAAAAGCTGACCAAGATAAGATGGGTATTGCCCTTCAAAAATTGGCTGAAGAAGACCCAACTTTCCGCGTTGAAACTAACGTTGAAACTGGTGAAACAGTTATCTCTGGTATGGGTGAACTTCACTTGGATGTCCTTGTAGACCGTATGCGTCGTGAATTCAAAGTTGAAGCAAACGTAGGTGCTCCTCAAGTATCTTATCGTGAAACTTTCCGTGCACAAACATCAGCACGTGGATTCTTCAAACGCCAATCAGGTGGTAAAGGTCAATTCGGTGATGTTTGGATTGAATTTACTCCAAACGAAGAAGGAAAAGGCTTCGAGTTTGAAAATGCTATCGTTGGTGGTGTGGTTCCACGTGAATTCATCCCAGCTGTAGAAAAAGGTTTGATTGAGTCAATGGCAAACGGTGTTCTTGCTGGTTACCCAATCGTTGATGTGAAGGCAAAACTGTATGATGGTTCATACCACGATGTCGACTCATCAGAAACAGCCTTCAAAGTTGCTGCCTCTCTTGCTCTTAAAGAAGCTGCTAAGACTGCGCAACCAACCATTCTTGAACCAATGATGCTTGTTACCATTACTGTACCAGAAGAAAACCTCGGTGACGTTATGGGACACGTAACAGCTCGTCGTGGACGTGTTGATGGTATGGAAGCTCATGGTAACAGCCAAATCGTTCGTGCCTATGTTCCACTTGCTGAAATGTTCGGTTATGCAACAGTTCTTCGTTCAGCATCACAAGGACGCGGTACTTTCATGATGGTATTTGACCACTACGAAGATGTACCGAAGTCAGTACAAGAAGAAATCATTAAGAAAAATAAAGGTGAGGCTTAATCAAGTCAAGCCCATGCGTCCGCAGTTGCGGGCGTTTTTTATAAAAAAGGAAGCTGGGACAATGTACTCAGCTTCCTTTGTTTATATAGTCAGAATTATAAGATGCAGTGATTTGGAGAAGCTCTATTCACCTTAGTCAATGTAGAGTTTCCCATGCACAATTAATTAGGCACTTTAGTGCCAATTAATCACTGCTGAGTGGACTCTAATACGTTGATAAATCAACTTTTACAGCTCTACTCAACCGTACAGAGGTGGGACGATGAAATCAAGTTTCTACGAAACTACTGATTTCTGTCCCACTCTCTTTTTGCATATCTCCCACTTAGCTTCCGGAAATGAAAGAGAAATGAAAATCTTTGAAAGAAATGATATTCCTTGTTAATAATGCTGAAATCAGTTGCAATTTTAAGGGATAAAGTATATAATAGATATGTTGAAAGGTGATTTGTAGCAACTCAAGTTACTCTTTTCACATAAAAATTTTTTGATTTTCATAAGGAGGAAATCACGAATGGTAGTTAAAGTTGGTATTAACGGTTTCGGTCGTATCGGTCGTCTTGCATTCCGTCGTATCCAAAACGTAGAAGGTGTTGAAGTTACTCGTATCAACGACCTTACAGATCCAGTTATGCTTGCACATTTGTTGAAATATGACACAACTCAAGGTCGTTTCGACGGTACTGTGGAAGTTAAAGAAGGTGGATTCGAAGTTAACGGTAAATTCGTTAAAGTTTCTGCTGAACGTGACCCAGAACAAATCGACTGGGCTACTGACGGTGTAGAAATCGTTTTGGAAGCAACTGGTTTCTTTGCTAAGAAAGATGCAGCTGAAAAACACCTTAAAGGTGGAGCTAAGAAAGTTGTTATCACTGCTCCTGGCGGAAACGATGTTAAAACAATCGTATTTAACACTAACCACGATGTTCTTGATGGTACTGAAACAGTTATTTCAGGTGCTTCATGTACTACAAACTGCTTGGCTCCAATGGCTAAAGCACTTCAAGACAACTTCGGTATCGTTGAAGGTTTGATGACAACAATCCACGCTTACACTGGTGACCAAATGATCCTTGACGGTCCACATCGTAAAGGTGATCTTCGCCGTGCTCGTGCTGGTGCTGCAAACATCGTTCCTAACTCAACTGGTGCTGCTAAAGCTATCGGTCTTGTTATCCCAGAATTGAACGGTAAACTTGATGGTTCAGCCCAACGTGTTCCAACTCCAACTGGATCAGTTACTGAATTGGTTGCTGTTCTTGAAAAGAATGTAACTGTTGATGAAGTAAATGCAGCTATGAAAGCAGCAGCTAACGAATCATACGGTTACACAGAAGATCCAATCGTATCTTCAGATATCGTAGGTATGTCATTTGGTTCATTGTTTGATGCAACTCAAACTAAAGTTCTTGATGTTGACGGAAAACAATTGGTGAAAGTTGTATCTTGGTACGATAACGAAATGTCATACACTGCACAACTTGTACGTACTCTTGAATACTTTGCAAAAATTGCTAAATAATTCATCAGTATAGAGAAGAGAGGTTCGCCTCTCTTTTTTGTTGTCATTCGCTCCTCAGCTTATACTTGTGGAAGTTGGGAGTTGAATATGTATAAAAATCAAATTAGAATGTTGATAAAACTCCAGAGTTTCCACTCGTTTGGTCGTTATGACCAAGCTACAATAAAAACAACTTGACTTTACCCAAATCAAGTTGTTTTTTTTAGTATGTAAGGATTATATTGCTAGATTTATTCATCTGGTGTTAAAATCATTGGGATGATAATAGGCTCGCGTTCGGTATTTTCATATAAGAATGGTCGAAGAGCATTTACAATAGCTCCGTTGACTGACTGGATGCTGGCATCTTTATTTTTCAATGCAATACGTATCGCATTGAAAAGAATACGCTGGCTGTGACGAATGAGATCGCCTGATTCACGCATATAGATAAAACCGCGACTAAGAATATCAGGACCAGCCAAAATCATTTTTGATTTAAAGTCAACGGTAGCTACTGCAAGGACAACGCCATCTTCGGAAAGGTCACGTCTGTCGCGGAGGACTGCAGCACCGATTTCTCCGATACGATTACCGTCAACATAAATATCTTGGGCATTGAAACTTCCTGCGATGCGAGCCGAATTGGCAGTTAAAGCAAGGACGTCTCCATTACTCATGATAAAGATATTCTTTTTAGGGATGCCTGTATCCATTGCAAGTCCAGCATGAACTTTTTGCATGCGGTATTCACCATGGACTGGCATGAAATACTTAGGTTTTATCAAACGGAGCATCAATTTTTGCTCTTGTTGTCCACCGTGTCCAGATGTATGGATGTTATTGATTTTTCCATGGATAACATCAACGCCAGCTTCTGAAATGGTGTTGATGAGCTTATTGACACTGGTGGTATTTCCAGGGATAGGACTAGAAGAGAAAATCACTGTATCACCTGGTTGGAGTTGGACTTGACGATGGGTTCCATTCGCAATGCGTGAAAGAGCTGCCATCGGTTCTCCCTGACTTCCTGTACACATGATTAGAATTTCATTTGCGGGATAATCTTTGATTTCATTTGGTTCAATGAACGTTCCTTTTGGGGTTTTAATATACCCTAGTTCAATTCCGTTGACAATGGCTTTTTCCATTGAACGTCCAAAAACAGCAATTTTTCGGCCAGTTTTAACCGCAGCATCCGCAGCTTGTTGGAGACGGAAGATATTTGAGGCAAAGGAGGCAAAAATAATCCGCCCATGAATGCCTTCAATGATTTTCATAATAGACTGACCAACGACTTTTTCGGAATTTGTGAAAGTTGGAATTTCTGCATTGGTGGAGTCAGAAAGAAGTGCTAAAACACCATCTTCACCAAGTGCTGCCATTCGATGTAAATCTGCTGGCTCGCCAACAGGTGTAAAGTCAAACTTGAAGTCACCCGTACAAACAATTTTCCCTTGAGGTGTGTGGATGACAATTCCCAAAGGCTCTGGGATGGAGTGAGTTGTGCGGAAGAAGGTTGCTTTTAAATTTTTAAATTGAAGTTCGGTATTTTGATTGATTTCGTAGAGTTTAGCGTCACGTAAAAGTCCGTGCTCTTCTAATTTACCACGAATCAGTGCAAGGGCAAGTGGTCCAGCATAAATAGGAACATTTGCTTGCTTGAGAAGGAAGGGAATCCCTCCGATGTGGTCTTCATGACCGTGAGTAATCAACACTCCTTTGATACGGTCAATATTTTCTACGATATAAGAATAGTCAGGAATGACATAATCAATCCCTAAGAGGTCATCTTCAGGAAATTTAATCCCTGCATCAACGATGATAATCTCATCTTGGTATTCAATCCCGTAGGTATTTTTCCCGATTTCTCCTAAACCACCAATGGCAAATACACCGACTTCTTCGGATTTTAAAGTATATGACATGGTTTAGAGCTCCGTAATTGTAAAGTTGCCTGATTCTTTTTCGTATTCTAAATGTTTGTCAGACAAAAGTGTAATCAATTCAACATTGTAAGGTGTTTTTTCTTCGACGAGTTTCCGGGCTTTGATGCGTCCTTCTAATTCGTTTTTGGCGTCAATATCCAAGTAGAGAGAATGCGTGTTTTCCCGACGTGGATTGCGTTCTTTTGTTTCTTGATAAAAAACTTTGTAAATCATTTCAATTCCTTTCTCATTCATGATCAATCTACCAGAAAATAGCCACCTTATTTTCAAGGGCGGTCTTCATCTATTTGATTTTCCGGGTAATAAATTGATTTTGATACGTTACAATTATAATTATTATATCATAAAAAGGTTATTTAGTAAAAGAAAGAAGTGAGAAAATCTAGGAAAGCGATTTTCAAAAGGTCTTGTTTTTTTGGAAATCATATTAAGGAAATCCGTATTTTTTGTAGTATAATAGAAAGTAGATTATCACAAAGGAAAGATAAGAATGAAAGTTTTAGCTTTTGACACATCCAGCAAAGCCTTAGCAATTGCGATTTTAGAAGATAATAAGTTGCTTGCTGAGATGACGATAAATATTAAGAAAAATCATAGCGTTACATTGATGCCGGCTATTGATTTTTTAATGGAAAGTTTGGATTTGAAACCAAGTGACTTAGGTCGCATTGTAGTTGCAGAAGGTCCTGGTAGTTATACAGGTTTGCGAATTGCTGTGGCAACGGCCAAAACGTTAGCACATACGCTTAAAATAGATTTGGTGGGAGTTTCTAGCTTGCGGATTCTGGTGCCAGAGGACATTGACGGCTTGGTCATTCCTCTCATGGATGCTAGACGAAACAATGTCTATGCTGGTTTTTATGAAAATGGCAGAGCAACTCAGCCGGAAGCTCATTTATCTTTTGAAGAAGTTTTAGAAAAAGCCAAGTCTGCTTCTCAGGTAACTTTTGTAGGAGAGGTGAAAAATTTTGCGGAGCAGATTCAATCCGCTTTGCCAGAAGCTCTTATCAAAGCAACTCTGCCAAGCGCTGTGCTCCTTGCTAAAATTGGTCTGCAACTACCAGCTCGCTCTGTTCATGATTTCGTGCCGAATTACCTCAAGCGAGTGGAAGCAGAAGAGAATTGGCTGAAAAATCATCAAGAAACAAAAGATTCTTACATCAAGCGTTTATGATTGAGATTAAAAAAGATGAAAAAAAGCAGGTTGCTAATTTAGCGGAGCAAATTTACCAAGTATTGAAAGATGTGTATGCTGTCAGTCCTTGGAATATAGAGCAGATTGAGAAAGATTTACAAAATCCTTTGTCAGTTTATGTTTTGGCTTTGCAAGCTCAAAATTTAATCGGGTTTCTGGCTTTTCAAGAGTCGGACTTTGAAGCAGAAGTTTTACAAATTGCGGTTAAGAAAGCCTATCAAGGAAAGAAAATTGCGACCGCTTTGTTTGAATATCTACCGATTGAAAAAGATATTTTTCTCGAAGTGAGAGAATCCAACAAAGCAGCTCTGCTATTTTACCAAAAAGAGAAATTTATAGAAATCGCTCGGCGCAAGAATTACTATCATGAGCCAGTGGAAAATGCGATCGTAATGAAAAGAGAAAACAATGAATGATAAATATATTTTAGCTTTTGAGACCTCCTGCGATGAGACTAGCGTAGCGGTTTTAAAGAATGGCGATGAACTCTTATCCAATGTTATTGCCAGCCAGATTGAGAGCCATAAACGTTTTGGTGGCGTGGTACCGGAAGTGGCTAGCCGTCACCATGTGGAAGTTATCACGGCTTGCATTGAGGAAGCTCTTGCGAAAGCCGGTATTACAGAAAAAGAGGTAACCGCAGTAGCAGTAACTTATGGACCAGGGCTCGTAGGCGCCCTCTTAGTCGGACTGGCAGCTGCTAAGTCTTTTGCGTGGGCACATCATTTACCGCTTATTCCTGTCAATCATATGGCAGGTCATCTTATGGCGGCTCAAAGTGTTGAGAAATTAGAATACCCTCTTTTAGCGTTATTAGTCAGCGGGGGGCATACTGAGTTGGTTTATGTCAGCGAAGCCGGTGATTATCAGATTGTCGGGGAAACACGCGATGATGCAGTTGGAGAAGCTTATGATAAAGTTGGTCGCGTGATGGGCTTGACTTATCCAGCAGGGCGTGAGATAGATGAATTGGCCCATAAAGGACAAGATATTTATGATTTTCCGAGGGCGATGATCAAAGAGGATAATTTGGAATTTTCCTTTTCTGGGTTGAAGTCTGCCTTTATCAACCTCTGTCACAATGCGGAGCAAAGGGGTGAAAGTTTGTCGAAAGAAAATTTGGCTACTAGTTTTCAAGCTGCTGTTTTAGATATTCTCATGGCAAAAACAAAAAAAGCTTTGGAGAAATATCCTGTTAAGACCTTAGTCGTTGCGGGCGGTGTTGCTGCTAATCAAGGTTTACGTGAACGTTTAGCAGCTGAAATGACAGATATCAAGGTAATCATACCACCTTTGCGTCTCTGTGGGGATAATGCAGGAATGATTGCTTATGCGAGCGTCAGTGAGTGGAATAAAGGGAATCTTGCAACATTGAGCTTGAATGCTAAGCCAAGTCTGGCATTTGACACAATGGAAGAATAAATATGATAGGAAAAAGTTTTAGGGATGGGGCTAAGGCAGCGATGCCAACGGCTCTTGGGTATGTTAGTATTGGACTAGCTTGTGGAATTATTGGTGCTTCTTATGTCAGTCCTCTTGAAATGACACTGATGAGCAGTTTAGTCTATGCAGGAAGTGCTCAGTTTGCTATGCTAGCACTTCTTGCGATTCACGCCCCGGTAACAGCTATTGCTCTGACAGTTTTTTTAATCAATTTGCGTCTATTTTTGCTAGGTCTTCATACATCTACTTTTTTTCGGCATGCAAGTCTCTTGCAAAATATTGGTATCGGAATACTCTTGACAGATGAAACATACGGCGTTTTACTAAGTGAGCACGTCCATACAAAATATATTTCGCTTCAATGGATGTACGGCAATAACATTACGAGCTATCTCGCTTGGTTCGTCGGATCTGTAGTCGGAACGACATTAGGAAGCCTTTTGCCAAATCCAGAAATGTTTGGCTTGGATTTTGCGCTGGTGGGTATGTTTATTGGGATTTTTTCTTCCCAATTTTTAGTGATGTTACACAAAACAAAATTTCAAAAACTATTAGTGATGTTGTCTGTGGTAGCGTTATCGTTCTATGCTTTAAGCATGCTTGTTTCTTCGTCTTTAGCTGTTTTAATGTCGACCTTATTAGGCTGTGCTGCGGGGGTAATGCTAGATGATAAATAATTATATATTTGTCGCCATTCTTCTCTCAGCCTTGGTGACATGGTTATCACGGATTACTCCGTTTATATTGGTAAAATATCGCGGGTTACCTAAGATTGTCGAACGTTTCTTGCAATATTTACCGGTCTCTATTATTTTTGCGTTGATTTTATCCAGCATTACCAAGGGAGGAGTAGGACAGTTGCCAACCTTTAAATGGCTAGATTTAATAGCTGTTTTTCCAACAATTTATATTGCTTTTCGCTATCGTAACTTAGTGGTAACTGTGATTTTTGGTGTGGTATTGGTGGCTGGTTTGCGATTCATCTTTTAAATTTATAGAAATAACTCTGTCTTAGGAAATCACTAAGGCGGAGTTTTAGTTAAAAATGACCGTTTAAGACCTAAAACAGACCATTCAGGATTTTAATGAGTTTTTTATTTAGATTGGGTACAATGAGAGTTTGTTGTAAAGTAGATTTGCGGTTATTATTTTCATTTCCAAAGGGGCTTTTTCCGAGTCTGCCAAAAGCAGTATTGAGACTTACTTTGCAAACTCTATCTATAACCTCAAGTTAGTGCTTTGAGCAATTATCTACTTCATTAAGAATTTTGGGTATCAAAAAGTAAGGCAGGGATGATATTTTCCCTGCCTTTTACAAGTTATTGTTTTCCCAACAAATGTAGTGATTGGAAAAGCACTTTTGATTTTAATCAATTAGAGTTCCTTGGAACAATTGATTAGGAATAGGTGCCACCCATCACAGCTATCTGTTAGTTTTCTTTTTTGTCTAATTTCTTGCCTAACTCAATAATGTATTGTTTCATATCGTCTTTGACTTGAGGATGTTTGAGGGCATAGTCAATAGATGTTTTCATAAAGCCAAATTTGTCGCCGACATCATAACGGTCACCTGTGAATTCACGAGCGAATACTCTTTGTGTTTTGTTGAGAGTATCAATAGCATCTGTCAGCTGGATTTCATTTCCGGCACCTGGCTTTTGTGTTTCCAAGATGGAGAAGATTTCAGGCGTCAGTAGGTAGCGTCCGATAATGGCGAGATCACTTGGTGCGTCTTCTGGTTTTGGCTTTTCAACGAAAGTTTCAACGCTGTAGAGTCCATTTACTCCTTCACCTTGTGGATCAATAACGCCATAAGAAGAAACTTCGTCGTGTGGCACTTTCATGACAGCAATAGTTGAAGCGTGTGTTTCCTCGTAATCGTTCATCAATTGTTTGGTAAGTGGTACTGCTTTGTCATTTGTAATGTCCATTAGGTCATCGCCTAGCATGACAACGAAAGGTTCGTTACCAACGAAAGCCTTAGCTTGCAAAACAGCATCGCCAAGCCCTCGTGGATGGCTTTGACGAATGAAATGAAGACCGATACCAGTCGTTTCATCTACGAGTTTTAAAAGATCAGATTTACCTTTTTCTTTGAGGTTGTACTCCAATTCAAAATTTGAATCAAAGTGGTCTTCAATAGAGCGTTTGGATTTACCTGTTACAACCAGAATGTCTTTGATACCGGATTTTAACGCTTCTTCAACGATAAATTGAATAGTTGGTTTGTCAACAATAGGCAGCATTTCTTTTGCGAGTGCTTTTGTGGCTGGTAGGAAACGAGTTCCAAGTCCAGCAGCAGGAATGACTGCTTTTCTTACTTTTGTCATAGAACGACTCCTTATTTAATGTGGCTAATCACGACCATTCGTTCTCAGCTTTGAATTCATTATTCATTATATCATAAATGGCATCTTTTATGTTAAGGTTTTCATAAATGACATGATAAATGGCTTGGGTGATAGGCATGTAGACGTCTAACTCTTGTGCGAGTTCATAGGCCGCTTTGGTAGTGGAAATGCCTTCGATAACCATGCCCATGTTAGCTTCGATATCTTCTAGCTTTTCACCGCGACCAAGAGCGTCACCAGCGCGCCAATTGCGTGAGTGAACGGAGGTCCCTGTGACAATTAAATCTCCTACTCCTGATAACCCGCTATATGTCAAGGGGCTGGCACCAAGTTTGACGCCGAGACGGGTGATTTCTGCTAAGCCACGCGTGATAATAGCGGCTTTTGCATTGTCACCATAACCGAGACCGTGAAGAGCCCCTGCTCCGACCGCAATGATGTTTTTTAGGGCTCCAGCCGTTTCCACACCGATGACATCTGTATTAGTATACAAGCGGAAGTAGTGATTGCTGAAAAGATTTTGGACATATTTAGCTGTTTTTAAATCTTTTGAAGCTGCTGTGATGAGAGTAATGTCGCGAACGATAGTTTCCTCAGCATGGCTGGGACCAGAGACGACGACGATTTCGCTACGGAATTGTTCAGGCAATTCTTCCTCTAAAATCATGGAAAGTCGCTTATGGGTATCAGGCTCCAGACCTTTTGAAGCGTGCATGACTTTAACTGGATGATCAAGCACCTCGGCGACTTGTTTGGCTACAAGACGTGTAACCTTGGTTGGAACGACGAAAAGGATAGCATCCACGCCATCAAGGGTTTCTTTTAAGTCGTAATACGCTGTGATCTTTTCATCAAGAACAATATCTTTAAAATACCGTTTGTTAGTGTGGTGCTCGTTGATTTCAGTAATTTGTTCGGCAATATTGCCCCAAATACGAACTTCATGTCCGTTGTCATTTAATACTTGTGCCAAGGCAGTACCCCATGAACCAGGGCCTAAAACAGCAACTGTTTGTTTTTCCATGTTCTTCTCCTTATAGAGTTTTCTAATTTCATTTTACCATAGAAAGCGATAAATTTCTTGTTTAGTAGCAGCTTGTTTTTATAAGTTATTATTTTATAAGAATAAAGTCTGATTAAAGTGCATAAAAAGAGTGTAATGAGGCAGGAGTTGCGGCTAGTATAAAAACTATTTATCACGACCTTTAAAAAAATCAATTGGACGACTAGCTGAGGAAGTGGTAAGCTTGTGTATATCAATGAGGAGGGAATCGTATGAGCAGACCGATAGTTGGAGTGACCGCTAATCTTTGTCCTGTTGATAAGGAAGGTAAAAATATTCACTCGTCCGTTTCTAGTAAATTTGCTGAGAGTATCAGAATCGCTGGCGGATTGCCTATGATTATCCCTGTTGGTGACAAAAATTTGGTGAGGGATTATGTTGAAAGTATTGATAAATTGATTTTGTCTGGCGGACAACATGTGCACCCCACTTTTTACGGAGAAAAGCAGACGATTGAGAGTGATGATTACAATATGGTGCGAGACGAGTTTGAGCTGGCTCTGTTAGCAGAAACTATTCGACAGGAAAAACCAATTATGGCGATTTGTCGAGGTTTGCAGCTAGTCAATGTTGCTTTTGGTGGAACGCTGAATCAGCATATTGACAACCATTGGCAGGGCTTACCTTTTGGAACTTCTCACTCTATTCAAACTGAGAAAGGCAGCATTGTTGAAGAACTATTCGGTCGTGCTAGTCAGATTAACTCTGTCCACCGACAAAGTATTAAAGATTTGGCGCCGAATTTTCGCGCAACAGCTTTTGATCCTAGGGATAAAACCATTGAAGCGATTGAGTCGCTAGATGATAGTCGGATCATCGGGCTTCAATGGCACCCAGAGTTTTTAGTCAATGAAGAAAAAGGAAATCTAGAACTTTTCCAGTATCTTTTGCAGAAATTGTAAATTTAAAATGCAGCTTAAGCTTCATTTAAGAAAATCATTTTATAATAACATCATCAAATGAAGACCTCCTAACTTTGTTTGATAGAAATCCTAAACTTTTTCATAATAATCTCCCTATAAGGGCCACCAAAGAGGTGGTCTTTTTTCTACCATTTGTCAAGCAATTCAATGTTTTTCAGTCAAAGAATTGATGATTGATTTGATTTTAATAGTTTATCCTAGCCCTTTTCGGCTCTTTTGATTGGAAAAAGAGTACACAAAAACAACACCTTATCTAGCTATTTTTTTCATAAGGTGTTACAATGATAGAGCATAGACGGCTTTAATGATTTTGGGTTA
>NZ_KV817437.1:4526-79289 GCF_001814695.1 Streptococcus sp. HMSC066E07 | reverse complement strand
AGTTTTTTTGTTGCACTATATTTTACAATTTATCTATTGCTAAAAAATACTTGACAAGTATATCGAGGTGAATAGTATGGATGATAAATTAAGACGGATTTATGTTCCCATGACAGAGACGGGATTTTATATCTTATTTTGCTTGCAAAAAGAAAGTCATGGTTATAACATTACACAGAAAGTAAAAGAACTGACAAAAGGGCAGGTTGTAATTAGTCCGGGAACTATGTATGGAACTTTGTCTAAAATGGAGAAAGATGGTTTGATTGTATTTTCTCACGAAGAGGAGAAACGTAAAATTTATCAGATTACAGAAATAGGACGAGAGATTTTGGAAATAGAACTGAAACGAATTGAGCGACTCTATCAAAATAGCAAGGAGGATGTATAATGGAAAAGAAAATTTTTTAGGCTGGCTAACAAATGTCATACTTCTGTTGTTGCCGATTTTAGCGGTTGCGGAATTATTCTTTTATATGTGGCTTGTGAAAAAGAAGAAAACTAGGTCCTCAGACTGATTTTTAGCACTCTTTTTAAAAGAGTGCTAATTTTTTGAGTTTTTGTCTTGACTTTAAAAATGAACTGTGTATAATAGAATCATAAGTTAGCACTCGGGTGTTTAGAGTGCTAAAAAGAAAATCTCATATTCCAGCTGAAAGCTGAAAGGGGTGATGTTATGGTAACGGAACGTCAGAATGAGATTTTAAACTTGATCATTGACATCTTTACAAAGACCCATGAGCCAGTCGGATCCAAAGCCCTACAAGAATCAATCCAGTCTAGCAGCGCGACGATTCGTAATGATATGGCTGTTCTTGAAAAGCAGGGGCTTTTGGAAAAAGCGCACACATCAAGTGGACGTAAGCCTAGTGTTGCAGGTTTTCAATACTTTGTCAAACATTCACTTTCCTTTGATCGTCTCGCTGAAAATGAACTCTATGAAGTAATCAAGGCATTTGACCGTGAATTCTTCAAACTAGAGGATGTTCTTCAACAGGCAGCAGACGTTCTTTCAATGCTAAGTGGATGTACGGTGGTAGCACTTGATGTAGAACCGAGTCAACAACGCTTGACAGCTTTTGACATTGTGATTCTCAGCCAGCATACAGCTTTAGCAGTCTTTACTTTGGATGAATCCAATACGATTACCAGCCAGTTCATGATTCCCCGTAATTTCTTGCGAGGTGATTTGATTCAGCTGAAAGAATTGATACAAGAGCGTTTCTTAGGACAGACAGTTCTGGATATTCACTATAAGATTCGGACAGAGATTCCACAAATTATTCAGCGTTATTTTACAACGACCGATAATGTTATGGATCTTTTCGAGCATATCTTTAGTGATATTTTCAAAGAAAATGTCATTGTATCTGGTAAGGTGAAGTTGCTAAATTTTTCAAATCTAAAGAGTTATCAATTCTTTGACCAACCGCAAAAAGTGGCTTTTGAAATTCGAGATAGTTTAGCTGAAGATCAAATGCAGACGGTGCGCGTGGCGGATAGCAGAGAAAGTAGTCTGGCGAATTTGACGCTCATCTCTAGCAAATTTCTCATTCCTTACCGGGGATTTGGCATGCTAGCGGTCATTGGACCAGTCAATTTAGATTATCAGCGAGTTGTCAGTCAACTCAATGTTGTCAATCGCGTTTTAACGATGAAGCTCACAGATTTTTATAGATATCTGAGTAGCAATCATTATGAAGTGCATTAAGGCGACAAAGCTGATAGCTATAGATAGAAAAATAATCAAAAGATCATAAGGAGGTGCCTAGTGGCAGAAGAAAAACAGCAAGAAGAAGTAAAAAAAGAGGACGTTTCAGTAGAAGAAACGTCTGAAGAAACAACAGAGGTAGCTCCTGAGAAGTCTGAATTGGACTTGGCGAATGAGCGCGCAGACGAATTTGAAAACAAATATCTTCGTGCAGCTGCTGAAATGCAAAATATTCAGCGCCGAGCAAATGAAGAACGTCAACAATTGCAGAAATATCGTAGCCAAGACTTAGGGAAAGCAATCCTTCCTTCGCTGGACAACTTAGAACGTGCCTTGGCAGTTGAAGGATTGACTGATGATGTCCGAAAAGGGCTAGAAATGGTACAGGAAAGTTTGATTGCCGCTCTTAAAGATGAAGGAATTGAAGAGGTTCCGATAGACGGTGAGTTTGATCACAACTTCCATATGGCTATTCAGACGGTGCCGGCAGATGATGATCACCCAGCTGGAAGCATCGCACAAGTCTTCCAAAAGGGCTATAAACTCCATGAACGTCTCCTAAGACCAGCTATGGTAGTAGTAGCAGAATAAAAAATCTCGTCCGAAACGACGGTAAACTATGAAGAAAGAAAATATATTTTCGCTCTGCTAAACCGTGAGCGAAGCGAACAATTAGCGACACTCTTCACCGTGGTGCTCTCTGCGCAAACTTTAATAAAGAGATTGACTTAATCAAGCTCTGATGACGCCGCCACTTAAGAAGAGTATCAAAAAAGAAATTCTAAAATAAAGAGGGAAAAATAATGAGTAAAATTATTGGTATTGACTTAGGTACAACAAATTCAGCGGTTGCAGTTCTTGAAGGAACTGAAAGCAAAATTATCGCAAATCCAGAAGGTAACCGTACAACACCGTCAGTTGTGTCTTTCAAAAACGGTGAAATCATCGTTGGTGACGCAGCAAAACGTCAAGCGGTGACAAATCCTGATACGATTATCTCCATTAAATCAAAAATGGGAACTTCTGAAAAAGTTTCAGCAAATGGGAAAGAGTATACTCCACAAGAAATCTCAGCTATGATTCTTCAATATTTGAAAGGCTATGCTGAAGATTACCTTGGTGAAAAAGTAACCAAAGCAGTTATCACAGTTCCTGCTTACTTCAACGATGCCCAACGTCAAGCAACTAAAGATGCTGGTAAAATTGCTGGTCTTGAAGTAGAACGGATTGTCAACGAACCAACAGCAGCAGCCCTTGCTTATGGTTTGGACAAGACAGATAAAGAAGAAAAAATCCTTGTATTTGACCTTGGTGGTGGTACATTTGACGTGTCAATCCTTGAATTAGGCGATGGTGTCTTTGATGTGCTAGCAACTGCAGGGGACAATAAACTCGGTGGTGATGACTTTGACCAAAAGATTATCGACTATATGGTAGCAGAGTTCAAGAAAGAAAACGGTATTGATTTGTCAACTGATAAGATGGCTCTTCAACGTTTGAAGGATGCAGCTGAAAAAGCTAAGAAAGACCTTTCAGGTGTGACTTCTACGCAAATCAGCTTGCCGTTTATCACAGCTGGTGACGCTGGACCTCTCCACTTGGAAATGACTCTGACTCGTGCAAAATTTGACGATTTAACGCATGACCTTGTGGATCGCACAAAAGAACCTGTTCGTCGTGCATTGTCTGACGCTGGTCTTAGCTTGTCAGAAATTGATGAAGTTATTCTTGTTGGTGGTTCAACACGTATCCCTGCCGTTGTGGAAGCAGTAAAAGCTGAAACTGGTAAAGAGCCAAACAAATCTGTAAACCCTGACGAAGTGGTTGCTATGGGTGCTGCTATCCAAGGTGGTGTGATTACTGGTGATGTTAAAGACGTCGTTCTTCTTGACGTAACACCGTTGTCACTTGGTATCGAAACTATGGGTGGTGTATTTACAAAACTTATTGACCGCAACACGACTATCCCAACTTCTAAGTCACAAGTCTTCTCTACAGCAGCAGATAATCAGCCAGCCGTTGATATCCATGTTCTTCAAGGGGAACGCCCAATGGCAGCAGACAACAAGACACTTGGACGTTTCCAATTGACTGACATTCCTGCTGCTCCTCGTGGTATCCCTCAAATCGAAGTAACATTTGATATTGACAAAAATGGTATCGTGTCTGTTAAGGCTAAAGACCTTGGTACGCAAAAAGAACAACATATCGTTATTCAATCGAACTCCGGTTTGACAGACGAAGAAATTGACCGCATGATGAAAGATGCAGAAGCAAACGCCGAAGCAGATAAAAAACGTAAAGAAGAAGTGGATCTCCGCAACGAAGTGGATCAAGCTATCTTTGCAACTGAAAAGACAATCAAAGAAACAGAAGGCAAAGGTTTTGATGCAGAACGTGACGCTGCTCAAGCTGCTCTTGATGAATTGAAAAAAGCCCAAGAAGATAACAACTTGGATGACATGAAAGCAAAACTTGAAGCACTCAATGAAAAAGCGCAAGCCCTCGCTGTGAAACTTTACGAACAAGCGGCTGCAGCCCAACAAGCTCAAGCAGGAGCAGAAGGTGCAAGCCAAACAAATACAGGCGACAACAAAGGCGACGATGTCGTAGACGGTGAGTTTACGGAGAAATAAGACGCCAAAGCAGATGGCTGCTCGAAGCAGCTCATCTACTAACGCTTGCCGCTATAAGGCGGTCAAGCTAGGCGGCTTACTAGCTCGAAAACAAAGAAAGAATCGTCTTTGTCTTCTCCCGTCGTAACGATGAGATGGGAGTGCCTCAGGAAAATCCTAAAACCTCCTTTGTCACATCTTGGAAAGAACGATTGCGGATTATAATTTAGTGCTTTCTCAATCTTACTTGTAGCCGATTTGTAACAGATAAATTCAGGGGTTGATAAACCAACCTCTGTTTTTGGATAAAGAGGAACTGAACCCGACATAAATATTGGTTCGTTTCGTAACAATAACAGAAAGGAATAAAAAGTGTTCGTAACTGAACACGGGCTACGGACTGTGCCAAAAAGATAGTTTTTCCTAGAATCTCTGGATTCTTCGTCAAAACTCCTATTTTGGCTGTGCCCGCTTAACGCCCTTTGTATCTTATATTATGAACAATACAGAATTTTACGACCGTTTAGGCGTTTCTAAAAATGCATCTCAGGATGAGATTAAGAAAGCCTATCGGAAATTATCAAAAAAATATCATCCAGACATCAATAAAGAACCGGATGCTGAAGAGAAATACAAAGAAGTCCAAGAAGCTTATGAAACCTTGAGTGATGAGCAAAAACGTGCAGCCTATGACCAATATGGCGCTGCGGGTGCTAATGGCGGTTTTGGCGGCGGAGCTGGCGGTTTTGGTGGCTTTGACGGTTCTAGCTTTGGAGGCTTTGAAGATATTTTTTCTAGCTTCTTTGGTGGGGGTGGTGCAAGTCGCAATCCCAACGCACCTCGTCAAGGAGATGATCTGCAATATCGAGTCAACCTTAAGTTTGAAGAAGCGATTTTTGGCACAGATAAAGAAATTAAATACAATCGTGAGGCAACTTGTCATACTTGTCATGGTTCTGGTGCGAAACCAGGAACCAGTCCAGTCACTTGTAGCCGCTGTCATGGAGCAGGCGTGATCAATGTGGATACGCAAACCCCACTTGGAATGATGCGTCGTCAAGTCACTTGTGATGTCTGCCATGGGCGCGGACAAGAAATCAAAGACCCTTGCCAAACTTGCCATGGAACAGGACATGAAAAACAAGCCCATAGTGTTCATGTTAAAATTCCAGCAGGTGTTGAAACTGGTCAACAAGTTCGCTTATCTGGGCAAGGTGAAGCTGGTTTCAATGGTGGACCTTATGGTGATTTGTATGTCGTCGTTCAGGTGGAATCAAGTGACAAGTTTGAACGGGATGGATCAACCATTTATTATAAGCTCAATCTCAATTTCGTTCAAGCAGCTTTAGGTGACAGCGTGGAAATACCAACCGTTCACGGTGATGTGGAATTAACCATTCCAGAAGGAACACAAACAGGCAAACGATTCCGTCTTCGTGGAAAAGGAGCGCCAAGCCTTCGTGGTGGTAGCATGGGAGACCAATATGTCACGGTCAACGTTGTGACACCGACAGGACTCAATGACAAACAAAAAGCAGCGCTGAAAGAGTTTGCAGAAGCTGGCGATATTAAAGTCAATCCAAAGAAAAAAGGCTTCTTTGATAAAATGAAAGATGCCTTTGAAGGAGAATAAAGAAGCGGGAGTGAGACTACGAATTAAAAATCTCAATTTTTAGTTCAGTCCTATTCCCGTTTTATTCTTCTTCATTTTTGGTGATGATATGCTGTATTCCCATATCTAATCCTTTTAAAATCTGTGGAATGAAGGTTGGAAATACCCTGTGTTTTTCTAATTCTTGAATAGGAATCCAGTGAACTGTTTCGTCCTCTATTTGACCTTGGAATTGTTTTCCTTTTGGTTTCATAAGATAGTATAGGCAAATTTCATGGCAATCTAACCCTCTTAAGACACCGTTTGAATTTGAAAAGAAATTTTCGTGAAAGCAGACCAAGCGGTCAATTTCATATTGCTGTCCAGTTTCTTCTATAACCTCTCGAAGAACAGCTTCTTCGGTTGTTTCGCCAAATTGAACAGCTCCACCAACGGAGTAATGATAGTCTTCGGAAGGACTGCTCATGAAGCAAATAGCTCCCTCTTCAATAATGATAGCGGCTGCTCGATAGCGAAAGCGTTGATGCCCGTTTGTGTAACTAATATCTTCTGCCATTCAGCTCCTCCTTACCTAATTAAGTGTATAGTCTTTTGTCAGTCTTGTCAAGTCCAATCTGTACCCAGACAGTTTTGCTTTTACAGTCTTGCGAGGGGCTTTTTTTCTTGTTACAATAAACACATGACACGATATAAAGCGATTATTTCTTATGACGGTCATGATTTTGCTGGTTTTCAGCGGCAACCTCATGCTCGCAGCGTTCAAGAAGAGATTGAAAAGACTTTAACCAAAATCAATAGTGGAGCATCGGTCGTAATCCATGGTGCAGGACGTACAGACAGCGGTGTTCATGCGCTAGGACAAGTTATTCATTTTGATTTGCCGCAAAAAAGAGATGAAGAAAAGCTGCGCTTTGCACTTGATACGCAAACACCAGAGGACATTGATTTTATCAGTGTAGAAGAGGTGAATGATAATTTTCATTCTAGGTATTGCAAACATAGCAAGACATATGAATTTATAGTGGATATTGGGCGCCCTAAAAATCCTATAATGCGCCATTATGCAACGCATTATCCCTATCTGCTTGATCTGAGTTTGATTGAAGCAGCTATTGCAAAGTTAGAAGGGACCCACGATTTTACAGGTTTCACAGCTTCAGGGACTAGTGTGGAAAATAAAGTTCGGACGATTACAGAAGCACGCTTAGACTTTGATGAGAAACGCAACTTTCTGATTTTTACTTTTTCCGGCAATGGATTTTTATATAAGCAAATCCGCAATATGGTCGGAACATTGCTGAAGATCGGCAACGGTCGAATGCCAGTTGAGCAGATTGATAGAATTTTAACAGAGAAAGATCGTCATTTGGCTGGACCGACTGCAGCGCCAAACGGACTTTATCTAAAGGAGATACGATATGAAGAATAACTTTATTTTAGCTATATCAGGGAATGATATTTTTAGTGGCGGCGGACTGCATGCTGATTTAGCGACTTACACGGTCAACCGACTACATGGTTTTGTGTCAGTGACTTGCTTGACCGCCATGACGGAGCAAGGTTTTGAGATTATTCCTGTAGATACGACCGTCTTTTCTCAGCAGCTCAACTCTCTCAAGAATGTGCCTTTTTCAGCTATTAAATTGGGGCTTTTGCCCAATGTAGAAGTGGCAGATTTGGCTTTGGATTTTGTGAAAGCTCATGCAGAGACTCCTGTTGTGTTAGACCCTGTCTTAGTTTGCAAGGAAACTCATGATGTTGAGGTTTCAGCGCTTCGAGATGAGCTCATCAAGTTTTTTCCTTATACAGATATTATCACGCCCAATTTACCAGAAGCTGAACTCTTGGTTCAAAAAGAGTTACGAACATTGGAGGATGTAAAAGAAGCGGCTAAACTTCTTCATTCCTTGGGTGCTAAATCCGTTGTTATCAAAGGAGGAAATCGCTTAGATGCTCAAAAAGCAATAGATGTTTATTATGACGGAGAGCAATTTAAAATTTTGGAATCGCCTGTTTTAGACAAAAATAATACCGGAGCGGGTTGCACCTTTGCTTCCAGCATTGCCAGTCAGCTATTACTAGGAAAATCAACTTTTGAAGCGGTTCAAAATTCAAAAAAATTTGTTTATCAAGCTATCCAACATTCAGATCAATATGGAGTTGTTCAATATGAAAAAGAATCAGACGCATAAACTTGTCCTTTTGTCTATGATTGCTGCTTTGACAGTTGTTTTGGGATATTATTTAAAAATTCCAACACCAACGGGGATTTTAACGTTCCTTGATGCAGGAATTTTCTTTACCGCCTTTTATTTTGGCAGAAAAGAAGGAGCAATTGTTGGTGGTTTAGCCGGATTTCTTATTGATTTGATTTCGGGTTATCCGCAGTGGATGTTTTTTAGTCTAATTTTTCATGGTCTACAAGGCTATTTTGCGGGTTTTAAAGGGAAAAGTCGTTATCTTGGTTTAGTATTGGCGACGCTTGTTATGGTAGGGGGGTATGCTGTTGCTTCCACGATCATGCATGGTTGGGGAGCAGCTTTTCCAGAAATATTTCCTAACTTCTGTCAAAATACTTTAGGAATGATTGTTGGGGTAATCTTGAATAAACTGTTGGTGGATGTTTTGAAAAAATAAAGTAAATAAGGGGCGTTGTGCCCTTTTTACTTTTAAGAATTTCAGTTTGTAAAAGCAATAAAAATCATTTATAATACAATTAAAACGAGGTGAAATCATGAATTTACAAAAACTTAGAGAACAAACACAAACAATTTTAGCAGATGTTTTAGAAAAATCAGTTCTTTCTGCTGGTGATATTTTTGTGCTTGGACTTTCTTCCAGTGAGGTGATTGGAGGGCATATTGGAAAAAATTCCAGCCAAGAAGTGGGAGAAGTCATTGTCAAAACCATATTGGATATGTTATCCGAGCGTGGTCTTTACTTAGCTGTTCAAGGCTGCGAACATGTTAATCGAGCCTTGGTTGTGGAGCGAGAGTTGGCTCAAAAACGAAATCTAGAAATTGTCAATGTCTTGCCCACTCTGCATGCCGGTGGAAGCGGGCAGTTAGCTGCTTTTAAATATATGAACGATCCAGTTGAGGTGGAATTTATCACGGCTCAAGCGGGGCTAGATATCGGAGATACGGCGATTGGTATGCATGTTAAACACGTTCAAATCCCAGTTCGACCAATTTTGAGAGAACTCGGAGAAGCGCATGTGACTGCGCTTGCTAGCCGCCCTAAGCTAATCGGTGGAGCGCGAGCTGCTTACCAAAAGGATAAAATTCGGAAAGCATAAAGAGCAAAATCAGCAAATGGACGGAAAAATCGTTAAATTTTTCATTAGAAAATTTGTGAAATAACGTGTATTTATGGTATAATTGATTGTATTCAATAAATTTTAAGGAGAAATGACAGAATGTCTGTATCATTTGAAAGCAAAGAAACAAATCGCGGAGTTTTGACATTTACAATCAGTCAAGAACAAATCAAGCCAGAATTGGATCGCGTGTTTAACTCAGTTAAGAAAACTCTGAATGTACCAGGTTTCCGTAAAGGTCATCTTCCTCGTCCGGTGTTTAACCAAAAATTTGGGGAAGAAGCTCTTTACCAAGACACCCTGAACGCCCTTCTCCCAGCTGCTTATGAAGCTGCAGTTAAAGAAGCAGAAATTGAAGTTGTTGCCCAACCACAATTTGACGTGGCTTCTATGGAAAAAGGTCAAGATTGGACCATTACCGCTGAAGTGGTTACAAAACCTGAAGTAAAATTAGGTGAGTATAAAAACTTAGAAGTATCTGTTGATGTCTCTAAAGAAGTATCTGATGCAGATGTAGATGCAAAAATTGAACGCGAACGCAATAATTTAGCAGAGCTTGTATTGAAAGAAGACAAGGCTGCTAATGGCGACACAGTTGTGATTGATTTTGTTGGAACAGTTGACGGCGTTGAATTTGACGGCGGTAAAGGAGATAACTTCTCACTTGAACTCGGAAGCGGTCAATTCATTCCAGGTTTTGAGGATCAATTGGTTGGACATGCTGCTGGCGAAACAGTAGAAGTAAACGTGACATTCCCAGAAGACTATCAAGCAACAGACCTTGCAGGTAAAGATGCTAAGTTTGTTACAACCATTCATGAAGTCAAAGAAAAAGAAGTTCCAGAACTAGATGATGAACTAGCGAAAGACATTGACGAAGATGTTGAAACACTTGACGAATTAAAAGAAAAATACCGCAAAGAATTAGCTGAATCAAAAGAAATTGCTTTTGATGACGCAGTTGAATCTGCAGCACTTGATCTTGCAGTAGAAAATGCAGAAATCGTTGAGTTGCCAGAAGAAATGGTTCACGAAGAAGTTCATCGCTCTGTGAATGAATTCCTTGGAAACATGCAACGTCAAGGTATTTCACCAGATATGTATTTCCAAATCACTGGTACAACGCAAGAAGACCTTCACAAGCAACATGAAGCTGATGCTGAAAAACGTACTAAAACCAACCTTGTGATTGAAGCTGTTGCGAAAGCAGAAGGATTTGAAGCAAGTGATGAAGACATTGAAGCAGAAATTGCTTCACTTGCCGCTGATTACAATATGGAAGTAGAACGCGTTCGTCAACTTCTTTCAGCAGATATGTTGAAACATGATATTGTGATTAAAAAAGCCGTTGAATTGATTACAAGTACTGCAAAAGTAAAATAATCGAGCGATAACATAAGGCAAGTTCAGTCAGAGAATTGGCTGAATTGCCTTTTTGCTTCTTTTTTTATAAAAGCGGAAGTCATTTTGGTAAAAATGGTGATTTTCTTGAATAGAGGATAAAATTCTTTTGACGAAAGAAGATTTTTATCGTACAATAAAAAGTAGCGAAAAATTCAATAAATTAAATATTTGAGAGCCAACAGGGCAGAAGCCCTCAGACTTAAAAGGAGATTGACTTTGGAATTAGAAGTATTTGCTGGACAAGAAAAAAGTGAACTTTCTATGATTGAAGTAGCGCGTGCTATCTTAGAAACACGTGGTCGCAATCATGAAATGTATTTTAATGATCTTGTCAATGAAATTCAAAATTACCTTGAAAAATCAAATAGTGATATTCGTGAAGCCTTGCCGCTTTTTTATACAGAGCTAAATGTAGACGGCAGTTTCATTCCTCTTGGAGATAACAAATGGGGCTTGCGTTCATGGTATGCGATTGACGAGGTGGATGAAGAAATTATCACACTTGAAGAAGACGATGAAGAAACTCCGAAGAAACGGAAGAAGAAACGTGTGAACGCCTTTATGGACGGTGATGAAAATGCTATTGATTACAGTGATGATGATCCAGAGGATGAAGACTCATACGAAGCTGATCCTGCTCTAAGTTACGACGAGGACAATCTGGACGACGAGAAGAGTGAAGTTGAAGCGTATGATGCTGAAATCAATGAAATCGCACCTGATGATTTAGGTGAAGAAGTCGAACTCAATGAAGAGGACGAAGATTATTCTGACGATGAAGTAGATGGAGAAGATGAAGAATAGTCAAATTTAATGATGTATTCTTATTTTCTCATTTGACAAAAGTTTTATTCTGCGATATTATAATATCGGGCACTTCTTTTAAGAAGTCGAAGCTCCCTAGCTCTAGGGAGCTATTTTTGTTTTGCTATTCATGAACACGTCTTAAAAAGCAATGGACGTTGTATTTTAGATAAGGAGTATTTATGGCAACAAAATATATTTTTGTTACAGGTGGTGTAGTTAGTTCGATCGGTAAAGGGATTGTGGCAGCAAGTCTTGGTCGTCTCTTGAAAAACCGTGGCCTTAAGGTGACTATTCAAAAGTTTGACCCATATATCAATATTGACCCAGGAACGATGAGTCCTTACCAACACGGGGAAGTGTTTGTGACGGACGACGGTGCAGAGACAGACTTGGATCTGGGGCACTATGAACGCTTTATTGATATTAACCTAAATAAATATTCAAATGTCACAACAGGTAAGATTTATAGTGAAGTTCTTCGAAAAGAGCGTAAAGGTGAGTACCTTGGAGCAACAGTTCAAGTCATTCCACACATTACAGATGCTTTAAAAGAAAAGATTAAGCGTGCTGCAACGACAACCGATTCGGATGTGATTATCACAGAAGTGGGAGGAACTGTTGGAGATATTGAAAGCTTGCCATTCTTAGAAGCGCTTCGTCAAATGAAGGCAGATGTCGGTGCAGATAATGTAATGTATATTCACACGACCTTGCTTCCTTATCTGAAAGCTGCTGGGGAAATGAAAACGAAGCCCACTCAGCATTCTGTAAAAGAATTGCGTGGTCTGGGTATTCAACCGAATATGCTGGTCATTCGCACTGAAAAGCCAGCAGGTCAAAATATTAAAAATAAATTGGCGCAATTTTGTGACGTAGCACCAGAAGCAGTGATTGAGTCGCTAGATGTGGAACATTTGTATCAAATTCCGCTGAATTTGCAAGCACAAAACATGGACCAAATCGTTTGTGATCACTTGAAGTTGGACGTGCCAGAAGCAGATATGACAGATTGGTCTGCTATGGTTGATAAAGTCATGAACTTGAAGAAACAAGTGAAAATTGCGCTTGTTGGGAAATATGTGGAGTTGCCAGATGCGTATATCTCTGTTGTAGAAGCTCTCAAGCACTCTGGTTATGCCAATGATGCAGAAATCAAGCTGAATTGGGTCAATGCGAATGATGTCACAACGGAAAATGTCGCCGAATTGTTGAAAGATGCAGACGGTATTATTGTGCCAGGTGGATTTGGTCATCGCGGAACCGAAGGAAAGATTGCGACCATTCAATATGCTCGTGAAAATGATGTGCCAATGCTTGGAATTTGCCTTGGTATGCAGTTGACTTGTGTTGAGTTTGCTCGCCATGTGTTAGGATTTGAAGATGCTAATTCTTCAGAATTAAATCCTGATACGAAGCACCCTGTTATTGATTTGATGCGTGATCAGATTGATGTGGAAGATATGGGAGGGACACTTCGCTTAGGACTGTATCCGTCTAAACTAAAACGTGGATCCAAAGCAGCTGCAGCTTATGATAATCAAGAGGTTGTTCAGCGTCGCCACCGCCACCGTTACGAATTTAACAATGAATTCCGTCAACAATTTGAAGATGCTGGTTTTGTATTCTCAGGAGTTTCACCTGATAATCGTCTGGTGGAAATTGTTGAAATGCCAGAAAATAAATTCTTTGTGGCTTGTCAATACCACCCAGAATTATCTAGCCGTCCTAATCGTCCAGAAGGACTTTATACCGCTTTTGTCACAGCAGCAGTTGAAAATAGTGAGAAATAAGATTGGAAGCAATTCCAGTCTTTTTAGCATTTCTCATAGGAGAAAAATTTGTCAATATGAATGAAAGACAGCATTTTAAAACTAAAGTAAGAAATTTTCTCCTAAAAATGATACAATTTGAATAGTTGATGAGCTCAATAAATAATAAAACGGAGGTGGATCATGATGAAGTTTATACTGAATGAAAGTCTCGCAATGCTTGGGATTAAAAATGTGGTTATTGGCATCGCTAAAAATGTAGATCCACGTGCACCTTTACCTGCTTCATTTTTGAAAAAGCAAAAAGAGATGGAAAAGTGGGCATTGAATTGCGATATTGATGAGGTGTCTGATACTCCAGTCATTCAAGGCTACAAGGATTTATTGCAAAGTGTCGGACGTAGTGTCAAGAAGAATCCTCCTACCGTTTTGGCGCTTATTCGGAATATTCGACATCGTGGATCCATCCCGAATATTAATAGTATTATTGATATTTATAATGTTGAATCTTTACATTCTTTATTAGCCATTGGTGGGCATGATTTGGATAAAATAGCGGGGCAAATTGAATTTACGGTTAGTCAAAAAGAAGATGTGTTTCTACCGATTTTATCTACGGAAAAACACGTTTCACAGACTGATTATGTTTATCGTGATCAAAAAGGAATTTTAGCATGGCTAGATGTTCGTGACGGAGAAAACTATAAATTTGATGACGAGACAAAGAATGCTATTTTTATCATTCAAGGAAATGCTCATACATCTGTTGAAATGCGTTTAGAAGCACTGAAGCGCATTGAGAACAATTTAGCAGAATGTATGCCGAATCTGGATTTTGAAACGTATGTCATTCACCCAGAGGGGAAATAACCTAAAAAGCAATGTATCCATCAATAGGATACGAGAAGTGAGTCCGTTGTTTGAAAGCATTTGGAATACAATCACATTTTTTAGTAAAAGATTTGTTTGAAAATTCTTTACTTTTTATGAAGATATAGTATAATTAGAATATATCATACTTTTCGGAGGTAACTATGAAAAAAAGTAAAATCATCGCAGTTGCGGGGCTAGCTCTTTTAACGTCTGGTCTTTTAGCTGCTTGCTCGGGTTCGAAATCGAGCTCAGCTGAAACAAAATTTGGTTATGTGTATTCTAGTGATCCAGAAACTTTGGATTATGTAACATCAGGAAAAGCAACCACTAGCGATCTTGTGACAAATGGAGTTGACGGATTGTTAGAAAATGACAAATATGGAAATCTTGTACCATCAATGGCTAAGTCATGGACTGTATCAAAAGATGGTTTAACCTATACTTATAAACTTCGTAAGGGTGCCAAATGGTACACATCAGAAGGGGAAGAATACGCAGAAGTTAAAGCGCAAGACTTTGTAACTGGTTTGAAACATGCTGCCGATAAAAAATCTGAGGCGCTTTATTTGGTTCAAAACTCAATTAAAGGTTTAGATGCTTACGTGAATGGTCAAACAAAAGACTTTTCAACGGTAGGTGTGAAAGCAGTTGATGATTATACTGTTCAGTATACATTGAACAAGCCAGAACCATATTGGAATTCTAAGACAACCTCTGCCATTATGTGGCCAATCAATGCCGAATTTTTGAAATCTAAAGGAAATAAATTTGGCCAATCAACAGACCCTAACTCAATCCTTTATAATGGACCATTCTTGATGAAAGCTATCACAGCAAAATCTGCGGTAGAATATGTTAAAAACAAACATTATTGGGATAAAGATAAAGTAAATGTTGATAGCATCAAGTTGGCTTATTATGATGGTCAAGACCAAGATTCATTAGCACGTAACTTTAAAGATGGTGCTTATACGTATGCACGTCTCTTCCCAGCAAGTTCAAACTTTTCAACTTTTGAAAAGGACTTCAAAGACAATATCTATACATCAGAAGCTGGTGCAGGAACAGCAGTTTTAGGACTTAATATTGACCGTCAAACGTACAACCACACTGCTAAAAAAACAGATGAAGAAAAAAATTCAACGAAAAAAGCATTGTTGAATAAAGACTTCCGTCAAGCGCTGAACTTTGCGCTTGACCGCGACTCTTACGCTGCACAAGTCAATGGTAAAGAGGGCGCTGCTAAAGCAATCCGCAATATGTTTGTACCGTCTGACTTTGTCCAAGTTGGAGAAAAATCATTTAGCGATGTTGTAGAAGAAAAATTAGCTAGCTATGGTGATGACTGGAAGGGTGTCAAATTAGCAGATTCACAAAACGGTTTGTACAATCCAGACAAAGCAAAAGCGAAATTTGCAAAAGCAAAAGAAGCATTGCAAGCTCAAGGTGTGCAATTCCCAATCCACATAGATGTTCCTGTAATTGAAACTTCTAAAAACTTTGTTGCTCGTATGCAATCTATGAAACAATCTATTGAAAAAGTGCTTGGCAAAGAAAATGTTGTCATGGACTTGAATATGATGTCAGAAGATGATGTAATGAACATCACTTATTATGCTCCGAATGCAGCTAGCGAAGATTGGGATCTCTCAGGTATCGTTGGTTGGACTCCTGACTATCAAGACCCATCTACTTATCTTGACATTTTGAAATCAACATCTTCTGATAATACGAAAACTTGGTTTGGATTTGACTCTGGTAGTGAAAATGCTGGTGCTAAAGCAGTTGGCTTGGACGAATATAATAAATTAGTCGATGAAGCAGGTGCAGAAACAACAGACATTGCAAAACGTTATGAAAAATATGCAGCAGCACAAGCTTGGTTAACAGACAGTTCACTTGTCTTACCAACAATGGCTTCAACAGGTGCCGGAACTTTTGTGTCACGCATTCAACCGTTCTCAGGTGCATTTGCGCAAACAGGTAGTAAAGGTAGCTCAACCTACTTCAAATACATTAAAGTCGGTAACGATACTGTCACTAAGAAAGACTATGAAGCAGCTAAGAAGAAATGGCAAAAAGAAAAAGCCGAGTCTAATAAAAAAGCTCAAGATGAATTAGCTGATCATGTAAAATAATACATTTATAAAAGCAGGTAAAACTCACTTAAAAGTGGGTTTCATCTGCTTTTTTCTATCTATAAAATTGTAAGATTAATATAATCCCTTTGATACTAGGTCTAAAAAAATATGTCATAAAATTTAGAAAATTCTATTTACTTTTTATATTTTGTGTGCTAGAATGTATAAAAATAATGATTTTGGGAGGAATATTCATGAAGAAAAGTAAAATCATTACCCTTGCAGCGCTAGCCTTGCTTGCAACAGGAGCTCTAGCAGCTTGTTCTAGCTCTAAAACAAGCTCGGGGAACAAAACATTCTCATATATTTATGAGCAAGATCCAGATAACCTGAACTATTTGACAACTGGGAAAGCAGCTACTGCAAATCTTACCAGTAATGTCATTGACGGACTCTTGGAAAATGACCGTTACGGAAATCTAGTTCCTTCTGTAGCGAAGGATTGGACAGTCTCCAAGGATGGCTTGACTTATACTTATACACTTCGTAAGGGTGTGAAATGGTACACATCAGAGGGTGAAGAGTATGCAGAAGTTAAGGCACAAGACTTTGTGACAGGCTTAAAATATGCTGCGGATAATAAATCTGATGCTATTTACTTGGTGCAAGATTCTGTTAAAGGCTTGGATGCTTACATGAAGGGTGAAAATAAAGATTTCTCTTCTGTCGGTATCAAAGCAGTTGATGATTACACGGTTCAATACACGCTTAATCGACCAGAAAGTTTTTGGAATTCTAAAACAACAATGGGCGTTCTAGCACCAGTTAATGCAGAATTTTTGAAATCAAAAGGCAATAAATTTGCACAAGCAACAGACCCATCTAGTCTTCTTTATAATGGTCCATACTTGCTGAAATCTATCACAGCGAAATCGTCTGTTGAATTTGCTAAAAATCCAAACTACTGGGATAAGAAGAATGTGCACATTGACAACATCAAGTTATCCTACTATGATGGTCAAGACCAAGACAAACTTGCTAAAGGATTTAGTGATGGCTCATTTACCAATGCCAAAGTATTTCCAACAAGTCCAAGTTATGCTTCTGTCAGCAAGAAATACAAAAACAACATCGTTTATACTCCGCAAGATGCAACGACTTACCTAGTAGCTACAAACATTGACCGTCAATCTTACAAACATACTTCAAAGACAACAGATGCTCAAAAGACTTCTACTAAGAAAGCTTTGCTAAATAAAGACTTCCGTCAAGCGATTACCTTTGCATTTGACCGCACAGCTTATGCATCACAGGTGAATGGTAAAGACGGTGCGACGAAGATGCTCCGTAATCTCTTTGTACCACCAACATTTGTTCAAACAGATGACAAGAGCTTTGGAGAATTGGTCAAAGAAAAATTGATTGGCTACGATGAAAGTTGGAAAGATGTCAACTTAAATGATGCGCAAGATGGGCTTTATAATCCAACTAAAGCTAAAGAAAAATTAGCGAAAGCGAAAGCAGCACTTCAAGCAGATGGCGTTCAATTCCCAATCCACATTGATATGCCAGTTGACCAAACAGCAACTAATAAAGTTCAACGTGTACAATCATTGAAACAATCTATTGAAAAAAATCTTGGGAAAGAAAATGTTGTGATTGATATTCAACAAATGTCTAAAGACGATGTGAATAATATCACTTACTTTGCCGAATCTGCAGCGGCAGAAGATTGGGATCTTTCTGATAATGTTGGTTGGAGCCCAGATTTTCAAGACCCATCTACCTATCTTGATGTTATCAAGCCTTCAAGCGGTGAAAGCACTAAGACTTATCTAGGATTTGATGCAGGCACGAACAACGCTGCTGCAGCACAAGTTGGTATGAACGAATATGAAAAGTTGTTGAATGAGGCTGAAAAAGAAACCAACAATACGAATGCACGTTATGAAAAATATGCTGCAGCCCAAGCTTGGTTGACTGATAATGCTTTGGTTATTCCGACAACAACCTTGACTGGTCGTCCAATTCTTTCTCGTACAGTACCATTTAGCAATCCATTTGCTTGGTCAGGAAACAAAGGGAATAGTGAAATCATTCTATATAAATATCTTGAACTCCAAGATGAGCCTGTGACTCAAAATCAATACAAGAAAGCAATGGAAAAATGGAATAAAAAGCGCACAGAATCTAATAAAAAGGCTCAAGAAGAACTTGCAGATCATGTTAAATAATTGAAAAAAATTAGATAAAATTTAACAGAAAAACAAAAAAAGTTCAATTATGATAAAAATATTCTGACAATTGATTTTACAATTAACCAGAATTGTGATATAATTTTAAACAATCAGTTTAAAAATTGAAGGTATTCTAAAATTGAAAATAGGTATTTGTCGTGACGCGTGGCATTTCTCTATCAGTTCCTTCGGTCTTGGCTGACAGGTTATGTTTAATAACTTAACCATAGTTATTAAAGTGGAATATCTGATGTGACTCATGCTGAATCATTAAAATACAAAAAGAATTAGCAGATCATGTAAAATAAACTTCTCATCAGAACTTTCTCTAACAGGAGGGAAAGTTCTTTTGGGATTTTAAAGGAAACGGTAAATGAAGAAATATATTTTTATGCGTATCTTACGCTCTTTAGTATCTATTTTCATGGTAACAACGCTGACTTACACCATTATCTATACCATGGTGCCTAGGAAGTTGATTTTCAAACAGGACCCAAACTATAACAAAATAGCGACAACTCCTGATAAAAAAGCCAATTACGAAAATACGATTTTTGAGCGTATGGGTTACATTGACTACTATGATACGAAGGAATTGCAAGAAAAAGCTAGTAAAGAGAATTCCTCTGTAACAGTAGAACCTACTAATGCAAATAAAAAAATCTATGAAGCTTACATCAAAAAGCTGGGACGCGGTTGGAAATTGCAGCAATTTAAAGAAAGCAAGCAATTTTATGCAACTCGTGAAGTTCCAGTCTATGAACGCGTTCTTGGTTTCTATGGTAATTTGATTCAAATTGACCATACAGGTGCTGTGAAAGATGCTTCTAATCCGAATTTGAAGCGTTATATTCGCATTGAAAATGATCCTGCTATTGGTTGGTCTGTTGTTGGTTCTGGAACGAAACATAAATATTTATTGTACTTCAATAGTCGGTTTCCATTTATCCACCAAAATTTTGTGAGATTAAATCTGGGAATCTCCTATCCAACCTATGCAAATCTCCCTGTCCTACAAGTTATTTCACAAGGGCAAGGTCAAACGCAGACTTCAGAAGTTCAATTTCCAACAGGAAAGAAAACATCATCTGTTAATATTTATACACGTACATATAAGTCTCCAAAACAAGCCGATGCACGCGATGTTGCTAATTACGGAAAAGATGATCCTTATACGGCGACAGAGAGCAATTATCAATATCCATCTATGATTGTGAGCTCTTCTATTGTTGGGTTGATTGGTTTGGCCTTGTCATACTTAATCGCCGTTCCACTTGGATCTTATATGGCTCGTTTTAAGAATACATTGTTTGATAGTATTTCAACCGGTGCTTTGACTTTCTTAATGTCACTGCCGACTATTGCCTTGGTTTATATCATTCGGTTGATTGGCTCAGCAATTGGCTTGCCTGATTCATTCCCTATTTTGGGAGCAGGTGATTGGCGCTCTTATGTGCTGCCGGCAGTTATTCTTGGGCTCTTGAGTGCACCTTGGACAGCAGTGTGGATTCGTCGTTATATGATTGACTTGCAATCACAAGATTTTGTTCGTTTTGCACGTGCAAAAGGTCTTTCTGAAAAAGAAATTTCAAATAAACATATTTTCAAAAATGCCATGGTGCCACTTGTATCCAGCATTCCAAACTCAGTTATTGGGGTTATTACAGGTGCAACTTTGACTGAAACAGTCTTCGCTTTCCCTGGTATGGGTAAGATGTTGATTGACTCTGTTAAAGCTTCAAATAACTCTATGGTCGTTGGTCTTGTCTTTATCTTTACATGTCTTTCTATCTTCGCTCTTCTATTGGGTGATATTCTGATGACAGTACTTGACCCACGTATTAAATTAACATCAAAAGGAGGTAAATAATGGCTACAATTGATAAGACTAAGTTCCAATTTGTCAAACGCGATGATTTTGCCTCTGAAACGATTGATGCTCCAGCCTATTCTTACTGGAAATCAGTTATGCGTCAGTTCCTAAAAAAGAAATCAACAGTTATCATGTTGGGAATTTTGGTCGCTATTATTTTGATGAGTTTCATTTATCCGATTTTCTCAGATTTTGACTTTAACGATGTCAGCAAGGTGAATGATTTCGGTGCGCGTTATATTAAACCAAATGGTCAATATTGGTTTGGTACAGATAGCAACGGGAAATCCCTTTTTGACGGAGTATGGTTTGGAGCTCGTAACTCTATCCTCATTTCCGTCATTGCAACTGTGATTAACTTAGTTATTGGTATTGTGATTGGTGGTATCTGGGGAATTTCCAAAACCGTTGACCGTATCATGATGGAAGTGTACAATATCATTTCTAACATCCCATCTCTCTTGATTGTCATTGTCTTGACTTATTCAATTGGTGCTGGTTTCTGGAACTTGATTTTTGCTATGACCATCACAGGTTGGGTTGGGATTGCTTATACGATTCGTATCCAAATCATGCGTTATCGCGACTTGGAATATAACCTTGCCAGCCGAACTTTGGGTACGCCAACACTGAAAATCATTGTAAAAAATATCATGCCACAATTGGTTTCTGTTATTGTGACCACGGCTTCACAACTGCTGCCAAGTTTCATTTCTTATGAAGCATTTCTATCGTTCTTTGGTTTGGGGCTTCCTGTCACAGTACCAAGTTTGGGACGGTTAATTTCAGATTATTCACAAAACGTGACAACAAATGCGTATCTTTTCTGGATTCCATTGACAACCTTGATTTTGGTTTCCCTCTCATTATTCGTTGTCGGTCAAAACTTAGCGGATGCTAGTGATCCACGTACACATAGATAGGAGTAAATATGACACAAGAAAAAAATGTAATATTGACTGCTCGCGATATTGTCGTGGAATTTGACGTTCGTGATAAGGTCTTAACAGCTATTCGTGGTGTTTCGCTTGACCTCATTGAAGGTGAAGTTCTTGCACTTGTAGGGGAATCTGGTTCTGGTAAGTCTGTTTTAACAAAGACATTTACAGGAATGTTAGAAGAAAATGGTCGAGTTGCTCAAGGAACGATTGATTATCGGGGGCAAGATTTGACAAAATTGAAGTCAAATAAAGATTGGGAACCTATACGTGGTGTTAAAATTGCGACAATCTTCCAAGATCCGATGACAAGTTTGGATCCTATTAACACAATCGGTAGCCAAATTACAGAAGTGATTATCAAGCATCAAAAGAAAACGCCTAAAGAAGCGAAAGAAATGGCTGTTGACTATATGAATAAGGTCGGCATTCCTGATGCTGAAAAGCGCTTTTATGAATACCCATTTCAATATTCAGGAGGAATGCGTCAACGGATTGTTATCGCTATTGCGCTTGCTTGTCGACCTGATATCCTTATCTGTGATGAACCAACGACAGCGCTTGACGTTACGATTCAAGCACAAATCATTGATTTGTTGAAATCTTTGCAACACGAATATGAATTCACAACTATTTTTATCACCCACGACCTGGGAGTGGTAGCAAGTATTGCCGATAAGGTTGCGGTTATGTATGCTGGTGAAATCGTTGAATACGGAACAGTAGAAGAAGTTTTTTACGACCCACGCCACCCCTATACTTGGAGTTTGTTATCTAGTCTACCTCAGTTGGCAGATGACAAGGGTGAGTTGTATTCAATTCCTGGAACGCCGCCATCTCTTTATTCACATTTGCAAGGAGATGCATTTGCCTTGCGTTCGGATTATGCTATGGAAATTGACTTTGAAGAGAAGCCACCTCAAATCTATGTAACGGATACCCATTGGGCAAAAACATGGTTGTTACATGAGAATGCTCCAAAAGTGAATAAGCCAGCTGTTATTGATGATTTACACGAAAAAATTAGCTCAAAAATGGGCTTTGCCCATTTAGACGCCTAGGAGGAAGGAAATGCCTGAAAAATTAGTAGAAGTTAAAGATTTGGAAATTTCCTTCGGTGAGGGAAGCAAGAAATTTGTTGCTGTTAAAAATGCTAATTTCTTTATCAATAAAGGAGAAACGTTTTCACTTGTAGGAGAATCTGGTTCTGGTAAAACAACAATTGGTCGTGCGATTATTGGTTTAAATGATACGAGTCATGGAGAGATTTTCTTTGAAGGGAAAAAAATTAATGGCAAAAAATCAAAAGAAGAAGAGTCAGAAATCATTCGTAAAATTCAAATGATTTTCCAAGACCCTGCTGCTAGTTTGAATGAACGTGCGACAGTTGATTATATCATTTCGGAAGGCTTGTATAATTTCCACTTATTTAAAGATGAAGAAGAACGCAAGAAAAAAGTGAAAGATATTATTCATGAAGTTGGATTGTTATCAGAGCATTTAACGCGTTACCCGCATGAATTTTCTGGTGGTCAACGTCAGCGGATTGGGATTGCCCGTGCGCTTGTTATGGAACCAGATTTTGTCATTGCCGATGAGCCGATTTCAGCTTTGGACGTGTCTGTGCGGGCACAAGTTTTAAACCTACTGAAAAAATTCCAAAAAGAATTAGGTTTGACTTATCTCTTTATTGCTCACGATTTATCGGTTGTACGCTTCATTTCAGATCGTATTGCGGTTATTTATAAGGGTGTGATTGTCGAAGTAGCTGAAACAGAAGAACTCTTTAACAATCCAATTCATCCTTATACTCAGTCTTTATTGTCAGCTGTGCCAATTCCAGATCCAATATTGGAGCGGAAGAAAGTGTTGAAAGTCTATGATGCTAATCAGCATGATTATTCAACGGATAAGCCAGAAATGGTCGAAATTCGTCCTGGACACTTTGTGTGGGCTAATAAAGCAGAAGTTGAAAAATATAAAAAAGAATTATAACATCATTCTTTGACTTTGAGAGAATTTTAAAAATCACTTTAGAGGTTATCTAGAGTGATTTTTGAATTCATGTTATCTTTTTCTGGACGATTCTATTTTAAACTGTACTATACTAGATATGATAGAAAAGAGGAGTAATGGAATGTATCAATTGATTGCGTTTGATATGGATGGAACACTTTTGACTAGTAAAAAAACGATTGCCAAAAGCAGCGTTGAAGCGATTGGGAGAGCTCAAGATGCTGGTAAACAAGTTGTACTTTCAACAGGACGCTCTTTGTCAGAACTGCTTCCTTATGGAGATGATTTGCGCGGGATTCGCTATGCTATTCTTGCAAGTGGTGCATTGATTTATGATTTGGAGGCTAAATGCGTTTTAGCTAAGCAAACCTTGCCTGCTATAGCAGTGGATAAGGTGAAGGCGATAGCAGAAGCTCAAGATTTGATGCTGGTTTGTATGATTGACGGACAAGGCTATCTTCAAAAATCACATTTTGAGAATATTGCTAACTATTATATGGAAATTTATACTGAACTTTATGATAAAACAGCTATCTTGGTGGATAACATTTACGATTTGTTAGCTAAGGAGAGAGAGCATTTTGACAAAATCAATATTTATCACTTTACGGCAAGGGATCGAGATCAATCGTATGAAACTTTATTGTCTGAAAAGATAACGATGATAAAAGCTGAAGTAAGTGGTCTTGAACTAACAGCGCAAGGAGTTGAAAAGGGGCAGGGTTTAGCTCACCTTGCTCAAAAATTAAATCTTCCTATGGAGCAAATCATTGCTGTTGGGGATGCTGACAATGATGAAAGCATGATTCGCGAAGCAGGTTTTGGTGTTGCTATGGGAAATGCCAATGAGACTATCAAAAATTTAGCAGATATTGTTGTGGCAGACAACGACCACGGTGGCTGTGCGCAGGCTATTGATGATGTGCTTCTGGCAGAAAAATATAAAGACAACGAATAGACACTAAAACCCACTTAAGTATTGAGAAATCTTAAGTGGGTTTTCACTATCTTACAGAATTAAATACTCTTTCCTGAAGAGAGGTGCACGGGAAGAAAGTAGCCGGTTGTCACAACTTCTTCACCAGCAATTTTTCGGAGCAACAAATCTACCAGCAAACAAGCTATATCTTTCAATGGTTGCTGTATGGTGGCTAGTTGGGGATAGTAGTTTTCTACAAAATAAGTTCCGTCGTAGCCGATGACTTTTAGATCCTCTGGAATTTTGATTTCCAATTCTTGAGCAACTTTCATGATTAAAATGGCTGTCAGATCATCTGAAGCAAAAATGGCATCAGGCTCTCTATGTTTTAAAATATTTTTGATTTCCATTTCTTTGCGAATAGGAGAGAAGTCACTTGATACATTGATAATTGGTGCATCAGGTAGAATGGAAGCAAAACCTGCATGGCGGAGACCTGTCGGGGAGTTTGAATTATCATTTCCGGTAATCATAATGATATTTTGGGCACCGGATTTGACCAAGGTTTCTGCAGCCAAGACACCACCAGCATAGTTGTCCGAAGATACAACAGGAATGGAAGGGGATAAGTTGCGGTCAAAAGAGATAATGGGAGCTGTTACACGGTCATAATCAGAGATGCCTAAGTTGTGGCTGCCTGAGATAATGCCATCCACTTGATTGGCTTCTAGCATCTCCAGATACTCTTTTTCCTTACTTGAATTGTGCTCGCTATTGCAGATGATTGTCTTGTAGCCTCTTTTGAATAACTCATGTTCTAATTTGTCAATGAGTTCGGCATAAAAGACGTGACTGATATTTGGGAAAATCAGTCCAATCAGCTTAGCGGATTTTCCTTGTAAGCCACGAGCGAGATTATTGGGCTTGTATCCCAACTCGCGCATGGCCTCATTGACTTTTGTAATCGTTTTTTCTGAGAGGTAACCTTTTTTGTTAATTACACGAGACACAGTGGTTGGGCTGACCCCAGCAATTTTTGCAACATCAGTTAACTTCGCGACCATAATCTAACTCATAGTAAGTTCCAGTTGGATTTCCCTCGCTGATAAAAATACCGTTTTGGTTTTCATGAGGGAAAACGCGGCCTGAAAATACTTTTTCTCCTTTGTTAATAAAAATTTCAAAAACTGACTTATCAATGAAGATAGTAGCGGTTGTAGCTTGGTTTTCAATCGTACAACTACGAACGGTACCAAATTCAAGA
The DNA here is from genome assembly GCF_001814695.1 of Streptococcus sp. HMSC066E07. Lineage (NCBI taxonomy): Bacteria > Bacillati > Bacillota > Bacilli > Lactobacillales > Streptococcaceae > Streptococcus > Streptococcus sp. HMSC066E07. The sequence goes on along the minus strand of NZ_KV817437.1, from coordinate 53,851 downwards.
GCGTATTGCTCACCGGCTTGACTACGGTCAACTGTTACTTGACCATTTTTGATGTCAAAGCAAATGCGTAGCCCCTTATGCTCTTGATCTGCAAAAAGGACGATCTCAGTTTGTGAATCAGTTGTAAATTCTAGTTCTAATTCATAGCAGTTCTTTGTTTGCGCTTGGTTAGCAAACGTTTGGATATTATCTGTGCGTAAGGATGTGATAGCTGGGACAGGGTATTGATAGAGTTTACCGTCTTTTAGGGTTAATTCTTTGACCAAAGAGAATGTTCCTTGGTGGTCGAAACGGTCAGATGGATAAGCGATATCTGGCAAACCCAGCCAGCTGACAGCTAAGGCACGGCCATCTGGAGCATTGAAAGCTTGAGTGGCGTAGCATTCAAATCCATAATCTAAATTTTGCAGAGGACTAGGTTCAACAATTGCTACTTTCTTTGTGTCAAACGATTGACCTATTTTATACATATTTGGATAAATATTGTCATAAGGGACAATTTCTTTTGATAAACCTTGAGGACAGTAGAGCAAAACAGGCTTCTCATCAATAAAGACAAGATTTGGGCACTCCATCATGTAGGCGGTGTTATCATTTTCAAAGTGTAAATTACCGACTTCTTCCCAGTTTGTATAGTCATTGTCAACCGCTTTATAAAGCTTGATATAGCCTTTTTTGTCAAGGTTTTGTCCCCCAACAATGGCATAAAATTGTCCGTGGTAGTTAAAAATCTGAGGATCACGAAAATGATCTGTAGTATCCTTAGGTTGTTCAATCAAGATCTTGTTTAGTTTTTGAATATGTCCGTCTTTGTCCAGCAAAGCACCGATTTGGTAAGGGTGACGAACCCAATTCTCATCACGGACATTCCCAGTATAGAATAGGAAAAGTTTGTCGTCAAACTGCATGGCAGAGCCAGAGTAAGCACCGTGACTGTCTAATGGGGTGTCTGGCAGAACACGAACACCGGTTTCTGTGAAGTGTACGAGGTCATCACTTTCAAGCTGTACCCAAGACTTGAGCCCATGAGTTGCACCAAATGGAAAATTTTGATAGAAGGCAATCCATTTTCCGTCAAAATAGGAAAAACCATTTGGGTCATTCAAAAGCCCCGTATCAGGCTCTACGTGGTAGGCAGCACGCCAAGGTGATGCAGCAATTTTTTCTTTTATCTGTTGGATTTCGTTTTCAGTCCATTGTTCATAGCGTTTGTAGCGTTGTTCGGTTGTCCAAGCCAATCTTTTGTCCTCCGAGATAGTTTTCTTACTTATATAGTAAACGTTTTCTCTGAAAAAATCAACTTTTTAATAGAAAAAAATTAAATTTCTGCAAAACGCTTGACATATTTTGAAATCATGTTAAAATAATAGTCGTAGGAGCGATTAAATCGCTTTCATAAATTTTAATTATTTTCAATAAGGAGATGCAAATGGAAAATAAGGACATTGCAAAAGCAGTCATTGAGGCCATTGGCGGACGTGACAATGTAAGTAGTGTTGCTCACTGTGCGACCCGTCTGCGTGTCATGGTCAAAGATGAAGCTAAGATTGATAAAGACAGAGTTGAGAATCTTGAAAAGGTTCAGGGAGCTTTCTTTAACTCAGGTCAATATCAAATTATCTTTGGTACTGGTACAGTGAATAAAATCTATGATGAAGTGGTAGCACTTGGTTTGCCTACGTCTTCAACTGGTGAACAAAAAGCAGAAGCAGCTAAAAAGGGGAATTGGTTCCAACGTGCCGTTCGTACATTTGGTGACGTATTTGTGCCAATCCTGCCAGCAATCGTAGCAACAGGTCTCTTCATGGGGATTCGTGGTGCGATTAATAACGATACAATTCTTGGGTTATTTGGCACAACTTCAAAAGCATTCGCTGCATCAGACTTCTATACTTACACAGTTGTGTTGACAGATACAGCCTTTGCCTTCTTCCCGGCTTTGATTTCTTGGTCAGCTTTCCGTGTATTCGGTGGTAATCCAGTTATTGGTATTGTACTTGGTTTGATGTTGGTCAATACAGCTCTTCCAAATGCATGGGATGTAGCTTCTGGTGCTGCAAAGCCAATCATGTTCTTTGGTTTCATTCCAGTAGTTGGTTATCAAAACTCAGTATTGCCAGCCTTCTTCATTGGATTACTTGGTGCGAAACTTGAAAAATGGTTGCATAAGAAAATTCCAGATGTGCTTGATTTGCTCGTTGTGCCATTCTTGACCTTCCTTGTGATGTCAGTTCTTGGACTCTTTGTCATTGGTCCGATCTTCCACTCACTTGAAAATGTCATTCTTGCTGCAACAAAAGCTATTCTTGCTTTGCCGTTTGGTTTAGCTGGCCTCATCCTTGGTGGTGTACATCAGCTTATCGTGGTAACCGGTGTTCACCATATCTTCAACTTATTAGAAGCGCAATTAATTGCAAATGAAGGAAAAGATGCCTTTAATGCGATCATCACAGCTGCTATGACTGCCCAAGCGGGTGCAACTCTTGCAGTTGGTGTAAAAACAAAATCTAAAAAACTAAAAGCTCTTGCATTCCCAGCTGCTCTCTCTGCAGGTCTTGGAATTACTGAACCAGCTATTTTCGGGGTAAACTTACGTTATGGTAAACCATTTGTACTTGGTCTTGTTGCCGGTGCTGCTGGTGGTTGGTTAGCATCTATTCTTGGACTTGCTGGTACTGGATTTGGTATTACTATTATCCCAGGTACACTTCTCTATCTGAATGGGCAAGTTCTTCAATATATCTTCATGGTACTTGTAACTACTGGTCTTGGATTTGGTTTGACTTACGTATTTGGTTACAAAGATGCTGAAGAAGAAGTGACTGAAGCAAAAGAAGTAGTAGAAGCTAATGAAGCAGCTGCACCAGTCCTTTCTGATGAAACAATTGTTTCTCCAATCGTTGGTCAAATGGTTGACTTGAAAGATGTCAATGACCCAGTATTCTCTAGCGGTGCTATGGGACAAGGAGTTGCGGTAAAACCTAGTGAAGGTGTTGTGTATGCTCCTGCGGATGCAGAAGTGACAATTGCATTTGCAACTGGTCACGCTTACGGCTTGAAAACGGCAAATGGTGCTGAAATCTTGATTCACGTAGGTATTGACACAGTTTCTATGAACGGTGACGGATTTGATCAAAAAGTTGCTCAAGGTGATAAGGTGAAAGCTGGCGATATTCTTGGAACATTTGACACTGCTAAAATCGCAGCTACTGGTCTGGATGACACAACTATGGTGATTGTTACCAACACAGCTGATTATGCTTCTGTTATTCCTGTTGCAGAAGGTGTAGTAGCGAAAGGCGATGCTGTGATTGAGCTGAAAGCCTAACCTTGTAATGTGATAAGAGGCTGAACAAAAAGTTCAGCTTCTTCACTTTTAGTTAACAAAACACATTAACACAGCGGTTGATTGTTTTCTTTGCTCGCTTCACGTCTCAAAGTTGTCAATCAACTGTGCGGGGTGGGAAACGAACTTTTTCCGGTTCTTTCCCACTCCCTTTTCTTTGAAAAAGAGAAGAAAAAGTAAGATTTTTACTCAGAAGTCATACGAGGATATGCTATAATGAATAGAGAAGAAAACAAAATTAAAAGAGGTTTTGAAATGACAAAATTGTATGGAAGCCTAGAAGCTGGTGGTACAAAATTTGTTTGTGCAGTTGGTGGCGACAATTTTGAAGTGGTTGAGAAAACACAATTTCCAACGACTACACCGATTGAAACATTGGATAAAACAATTGCATTTTTCTCACGCTTTGAGAATTTGACGGGATTGGCAATTGGTTCTTTTGGACCGATTGATATTGATCCAAATTCAAAAACGTATGGTTTTATTACAACTACACCCAAGCCACACTGGGCAAATGTTGATATTGTTGGTGCTTTGCGGCGTGCATTGAATGTGCCGATTTTCTTTACGACAGATGTTAATAGCTCTGCGTACGGTGAAATAGTAGCACGAAACAATGCTGGTGGTCGTATTGAAAATTTGGTTTATTATACTATTGGAACGGGAATCGGTGCTGGTGCCATTCAGCGTGGAGAATTCATCGGTGGAACGGGTCATCCAGAAATGGGGCATTACTATGTTGCAAAACACCCAATGGATGTAGAAAAAGAATTTAATGGGGTTTGTCCTTTCCATAACGGCTGTTTAGAAGGGCTGGCTGCTGGACCTAGTTTAGAGGCTCGGACAGGCATTCGAGGTGAAAATATTGAACTAAACAGCTCTGTTTGGGATATTCAAGCCTACTACATTGCGCAAGCAGCAATTCAAGCAACGGTGACATTCCGCCCTGATGTGATTGTCTTTGGTGGAGGTGTTATGGCGCAACAGCACATGTTGGACCGTGTTCGTGAAAAGTTCACAGTTTTGTTGAATGGTTATCTGCCTGTTCCAGATGTGCGTGATTACATTGTGACGCCAGCTGTTGCAGGAAATGGATCAGCAACACTTGGAAATTTTGTCTTAGCTAAAAAAGTCAGTGAAAAAGCCAAAGGATAATTGAGTAATTGAGAGCAAGTGAGCGAATATGGAATGAGCTTGCTCTTTTTTTGATGAGGAAGAAATGATTAAATCAATTGTAAAAGATATGTTGTTTTTGCAGCAAAAAGCACAACTAGCAAGCAAAGAAGATGTCGGAATTGGACAAGATTTGTTTGATACCTTAAAAGCAAATCAAGATAAGTGTGTCGGAATGGCAGCCAATATGATTGGAGTTCAGAAACAAGTTATTATTTTTATGTATGGTATGGTGCCTGTTATCATGTTCAATCCTATTTTGAAAAGGAAGTTATCTCCTTACCGAGCGGAAGAATCCTGTTTGTCACTTGCGGGTAGTCGTTTGACGACTCGTTATAAGGAAATTACAGTTGACTATTTGGATCAGCATTGGCAAAAGCAAACACTGACTTTGAAAGATTTTCCCGCACAAATCTGTCAGCATGAACTGGATCATTTGGAAGGGATTTTGATTTAATAATCTGACGACTCAGCTTTTATAGAGTTGAGTTTTAATTTGTTTGAAAATTAGTTCTCATAGAAACTTTTTCCTTGACATTCGCTTAGAATATAGTAAAATAGTTCTCATGAAAATCATTTGGTTCTCTAGAGAACTATTTGAAAGGAAGTCAAAATGGAAAAACCATTATTGGAATTCAAGCGATTTGGGCGAAAAACGCATCTTATGATTCAAAAGATTGCCAAAGAGCGAGGAATTGAATTTATGGCGGGTCCACAGGGGCAGGTATTGCATTTTGTGAACCACCGCGAAGATTGTGACAAGATGACCTTTATTAAAGATATTGAGCAGGAGTTGGGCATTACTAAGTCCGTTGCCAGTAATTTAATGAAGCGGATGGTGAAAAATGGCTTGATTTATCTGGAAGTGAGTGAGACCGATAAACGCGCTAAGATTATTCGTTTGACGCCGGAATCAAAAGAACGCATGGATAAAATTCGTGATTTCTTTTATGAAATGGATCGTTGTCTATTAGCTGGCGTTTCAGAAGAGGATCTGGTCATTTTTTTTCAGGTAATGGGAAAATTTTACCAGAATATTGAAAAATTAGAAGAAGGAGAAACGAATGTTTAAATTATTTAAACGTTTAACTGCTAAAGAAGTAGGGATGATTGTCATTAGTATCTTGTTTACTTGTTTAACAGTTTATTTGGAATTAGAGGTTCCAACTTATATTTCAAAAATTACGGAACTCCTACAGACGAGAGGGACAGTAGTTTCTGACCTGTGGAATCCAGGTTTGAAAATGATTGGCTTATCTTTTGCGAGCTTTCTAAGTGCAGTAGCAGTTGGCTTTATAGCGGCTAGATTAGCAGCTAGCTTTACGACGAGTTTGCGGTCGGATATTTTCAATCGTGTACTGGATTATTCAGATGCCGAAATTAAGAGATTTTCTATTCCGAGTCTTTTGACTCGGACAACCAATGATCTTACGCAAATTCAACTTATGATTACAATGGGCTTGCAAGTTGTGACTCGTGGACCGATTATGGCGATTTGGGCGATTACGAAAATCATTGGGAAATCAGAATATTGGCTCTGGGCAGTTATTGTGGCGGTAATTGTGAATATTATCATGACAACAGTTCTGATGACGCTTGCCTTTCCAAAGCAATCCGTTATTCAACGGTTGACTGATAAGTTGAACAGTATTACGCGTGAAAGTCTAACAGGGATTCGTGTTGTTCGGGCTTACAATGCTGAAGACTATCAAGATGACAAGTTTGCAGGAGCCAATGATGAAGTGACTCGTTTGAATCTCTTTGTCAGTCGTCTCATGGCAATTTTAAATCCAATTATGATGGGGATTTCGAGCGGATTGACTTTAGCGATTTATTGGATTGGGGCTTACTTGATTCAAGACGCAGCTTTACCAGAGCGATTGCCTATCTTTAGTGATATGGTAGTCTTTATGTCTTATGCCATGCAAGTGGTAATGGGCTTCATGCTCATGGCGGCTCTTTTTATCATTCTACCTCGTACCTTGGTGTCTGCTGGACGGATTAATGAAGTGCTTGATTTATATTCAACGATTGAGTCTCCAGAACACCCTAAAGAAGCTAAAGATATTAAAGGAGAAGTGGTATTTGACAATGTGTCTTTCCGCTATGCTAAAAACTCTGAGGCTGTCATTGAGCATGTCAGCTTTACAGCAAAAGCAGGTGAAACCGTAGCTTTCATTGGTTCAACCGGTTCTGGGAAATCTACTCTAATTAGCTTAATTCCTCGTTTTTATGATGTGACAGAAGGAAGAATTTTAGTAGACGGCGTAAACGTCAAAGATTATCAGCTAGAAGATTTGCATAATAAAGTTGGCTACATTCCACAAAAAGCTGTCCTCTTCTCTGGTGATATAAAGAGTAATTTGGACTTTGGACAAAGCAATGAAAGTCCATTGGATGATGAAAAAATGTGGGCTGCGTTGGACTTGGCACAAGCGAAATCATTTGTTGAAGAAAAAGAAGGTGGTCTGCACTCAGAGGTCGCACAAAGCGGGACCAATTTCTCTGGTGGGCAAAAGCAACGTTTGGCAATTGCGCGTGCGCTTGCTCGCAAGCCTGAAATTTTGATTTTTGATGATTCATTTTCAGCGCTGGACTATAAGACAGACCGCATTTTGCGGGAAGAATTAGCGAAAAAAGTGAAGGACACAACCAGATTGATTGTGGCGCAGCGGATTTCAACGATTATGGATGCTGATCAGATTTTGGTACTGGATAAAGGAAAAGTAGTCGGTCAGGGTACTCATAAAGAATTGCTGGCAACGAACGCAGTTTACCAAGAAATTGCTTACTCACAATTATCAAAGGAGGAATTGGAAAATGGAAAATAAAAAATCATCTTTATTTAGCCAAGTGAAACCTTATCTCAAAGGTTTTCAGCTTCCATTGCTCATTGCATTTGTGGGAGCGGCAGTGTCTAGTATTATTACAGTTTATGGACCGGACAAATTAAAAGAAATTACCAACCTTATCACAGAGGGAATGCGAAGTCAGATTGATTTGAAAGCAATCTCCAACATTGCTCTTTTCCTAGCGATTTTGTATGCAGCAGGTGCTTTGTTAAATTACGTTCAATCTTTTATCATTTCATCTGTTATTCAGCATTTCTCCAAGCGTTTGCGGACTGCTATTGCTGAAAAAATCAATAAATTACCATTGCGGTATTTTGACAGCCATTCTCAAGGGGATACTCTTTCACGGGTCACCAATGACGTGGATACGGTCGGACAGTCTTTGAACCAAAGTTTAGGAGCAGTCATATCCTCAAGTTTACTTCTTATTGCTGTTCTCTTTATGATGTTTTACAACAATGTCATCCTTTCCTTTGTAACGATTGGCTCAGTCTTGATTGGCTTTGTCTTTGTTGCTTTGATTATGGGCAAATCTCAACGATTTTTTCGAGCACAACAAGAAAATCTTGCCAGCGTTAATGGCTATGTAGAAGAAATGTACTCTGGGCATAATGTCATTGTCAGCTACAATGCCGCAGAGGAATCTAAAGCAGCCTTTCAAACGCTCAATACGAATCTTTACAACAGCATGTGGAAATCCCAATTTATTTCAGGGATTATGATGCCGCTTATGATGTTTGTAGGGAACTTCGGTTACGTTATGGTTGTTTTGGTTGGAGCGAGCATGGCCTTGAATGGCGATGTCACTATGGGAACGATTGTTGCCTTTATGGTGTATGTACGGACTTTCTCTCAACCGTTGTCACAAATTGCGCAAGGGATTACCACTCTTCAACAAGCTAGCGCTGCTATGGGACGCGTGTTTGAATTTTTAGCAGAGCCTGAAATGGAAAACGATGAGCACAAGGCGCAACAACTCACGACCTTAAAAGGCGATGTTGCCTTTGATAATGTATTCTTTGGTTACAATCCAGATCGAACGATTATTCATGATTTTTCTGCCAATGCAAAAGCAGGGCAAAAGATTGCCATTGTCGGTCCGACCGGTGCTGGGAAGACGACGATCGTCAATTTGCTGATGAAATTCTATGAGATTGAGAAAGGGCGGATTACGATTGATGGTATTGATACAAAGCAAATGAAACGCTCTGAGGTACATGATGCCTTCTCCATGGTTCTTCAAGACACTTGGTTATTTGAGGGAACGATTAAGGAAAATTTGATTTACAATCAGAAAAATATTTCTGACGAAGCAGTTGTGGCAGCTGCCAAAGCTGTTGGGGTTCATCACTTCATTAAGACTTTGCCAAAAGGATATGATACGGTGCTGGACGATACTGTGAGCCTCTCTGTTGGGCAAAAGCAATTGCTAACCATTGCGCGTGCCCTTCTTAAGGATGCTCCATTGCTTATCTTGGACGAAGCGACTTCATCTGTTGATACACGGACGGAAGAGCTGATTCAAAAAGCGATGGATAAACTAATGGAAGGACGGACTTCCTTTGTCATTGCTCACCGTTTGTCAACGATTCGTAATGCTGACTTAATTTTGGTTATGCGAGATGGCAATATCATTGAACAAGGCAATCACGAACAATTGATGGAACAAAACGGCTTCTATGCTGATCTTTACAATAGTCAATTTGATGAAGACGCAGAATATGCGTAAAGGAAATGACAAACGATAAATTGCAATAGGGACTCTTTCTAGTCAAAATTTGACCGGAAAGAGTTTTTTGTTATTAAATTTTTTGAAAAGTATAATCTTTATATATAAAAGACTAGACATTTAACAAAAACTGTGCTATACTAATATCAATGATAGGTAATTCGTTAATAAAAAATTACCTAATATACAATATTTTAAGGAGAATTTTCATGGCAAAAGCGTTAATTATCTGTGCGGCAGGGATGTCTTCCTCTCTTATGGCAAAAAAGACAACTGAATACCTTCAAGGTCAAGGACAAGACATTACCGTTGAAGCAATTGGTGCAACAGAAGGAAATAAAGTGATTGAATCTGCAGCGTTTGATCTTTATTTAATTAGTCCTCAAACAAGAATGTATTTCAAACAATTTGCTGACCTCGGTGAAAGAGTTGGACGCCCAGTTGTTCAAATTCCGCCTCAAGCCTATGTGCCTATCCCAACAGGGGTCGCAGCCTTAGCCAAAGTGGTAACGGACAATCTATAAAGAGGGTTTTATGAATACAGAAGAATTACAAGTAGCAGCGTTTGAAATCATTCTTCATAGTGGAACGGCGCGTGCAACAGTACACGAAGCATTTGCAGTGATGCGTCTTGGTCACTACGATGAAGCCTCTCAAAAATTGGAAGCTGCGAATACAGAGTTGGTTGAAGCGCATCACGCGCAAACGAAATTGTTGCAAGATTATGCAAGTGGTGTTGAGATTAAGATCGAGATTATCATGGTTCATGCACAAGACCATTTGATGACAACGATGACATTACGTGAAGTGGCATTAGAAATGCTTGAATTATATAAAAAGCTAGAAGAAAAATAATTTATTGCTAAACCTCCTAAGAATAAACTTATAACATTTGTGCAAACTAGTTACATGTTATAGGTTTATTTTTTATTTTTAAGATAACTCAAACTCCCCAAGGGTTCCGATACCTTGGGGAGTTTTGCTAAATTCAATCTTCAAAACCGTTTTTGTCAGACAGTTCTTTAAAGAAATAACCCGATTTTTTAATCGTTCGTTTACCTTGTTGGTCTAGGTCAACGGCAATAAGTCCATAGCGATTTTTATAGGCATTGCACCAGGACCAATTGTCCATACAGGTCCAGAGATGATAACCAAGGCAGTTAGCTCCTTCGTTAATTGCTTGATGAAGGTAACGGAGATGATCTTTGATAAAGTAAATACGGTAATCGTCCTCGATTTGACCATTGGCATTGATATAGCGCTCCTCACCTTCAACGCCCATACCATTTTCTGAGATGTAGCAAGGAATATTACCGTAGTTATCACGAACGTTAATCATAATATCGTAAATCCCTTTTTCATAGATTTCCCAACCGCGATAAGGGTTCATTTTTTTATTCGGCATATCGTAGTAGTCAAAGAAATCATCTGGCATAGGATTCTGCGGATCTTTACCGGCAGGATTTTCTTTTGCTTTAACCCGACGTGGCTGGTAATAATTGACACCAAGCAAATCAATGGTGTTTTCTTTAATAGTCTGCAAATCCTTACTTGTGTGTTCTGGCACCATGTCTAATTCCTTAATAAGGGCAATCAAGTCAGCCGGATATTCGCCCTTGATAGCAGGATCTAAGAAAGAGCGGTTAAAGAAAGCATCCGCAATCTGAGCAGCTTTGACATCTTCGGGATTGTTTTCATCACGCGGATAGCTTGGAGTTAAGTTAAGGATGATCCCGATTTTTCCGTCTTGGTTTTCATGATAGGCTTTGACAGCTAAGCTACTGGCGAGCATTTCATAAAAAGCCACTTGAACAGCGTGTTTCATGTTGACTTCGTTAGGATAATGGAAGTTATAGAGGTAGCCACCTTCAACAGGGACAATCGGCTCGTTATGTGTAAACCAATATTTGACACGGTCTCCAAATAACTCAAAGCAGGTTTTTGCGAAATTTACATAAGCATCAACCGTTTCCCGATTGAGCCAACCGCCTTTTTCTTGCAGTGCCATTGGCATGTCAAAATGGTACAAGTTGATAAATGGCTCAATACCATTTGCAATCAGTTCATCAATGAATGAGTTGTAAAAATCCACAGCTTTTGGATTAACAGCACCAACGCCTTCAGGGATTAGGCGACTCCATTGGATAGAAGTGCGGAAAGAATTATGCCCTGTTGCTTTCATCAATTGCACATCTTCTTTGTAATACTGATAATTATAAGAAGCTTTATCTGGGCCAATATGATTGAAGAATTTTTCGGGCTCTTTATCGTACCAATAGTCCCAGATATTCTCTCCCTTTCCGTCCCCCTCAAAACGCCCTTCTGTTTGCGGACCGCTGGAAGCAGTCCCCCAGAAAAATCCCTTTGGAAATGTTAGAAATGTCATATATTTTCTCCTTTAAAAAATTCTCTATAATATAATTCTATACTTTTTTAGAAAAAAGTCAATCTTTTATTAAAAAAGTATAGACATTTTACAAAAAATATAGTATAGTTAGAGTATCAAAAAAAGAAAAAGAGGGAAGATTGATGAACAAGTTTCTAGATCAAATCGGTGATAAGTTGTTGCCATTGGCAAACAAGCTCGCTTCCAATCGTTATTTGGCTGTTTTACGGGATGCTTTTATGCTCTCCTTTCCATTAACGATGTTTGGCTCAATCGTAGTAGTATTTAACAATTTGCCATTTTTTAATGATGCAACGAAAGCAACTTTATCTAATCTGTTTGGTAGCGGTCAAAGTGCAACAATGTCTATTATGACAGTGTTTGTAACGTTTGGTATTGGCTATTATTTATCAAAATCTTATGATGTAGAGGGAATCTTTGGAGGAGCCGTTTCCTTTTCTAGTTTTCTTCTCTTGACACCTTTTTATACCATGTCAGAAAAAGGTGAAAAAATTTCAGGCGTATTGAGTTTAGACCGTTTAGGGGCTAAAGGGATGTTCCTTGGCATGCTGGTTGCATTTTTGGCAGCGGAAATCTACTGCTGGGCAACGAAAAAAGGTTGGCAGATTAAAATGCCAGACAGCGTTCCGCCTGCAGTAGCCAAGTCGTTTGCGGCTTTGATTCCTGCCGTATTGACTCTTTCCATATTCTTGTTTGTCAATGCTGGTTTGACAGGATTTTTCAATGCAAATCTTCATGATATTATTTATAAGGTTATTCAAACGCCGCTAGTTGGCTTGGGAAGTAGTATCTGGGCAACTTTAGTGGCAATCTTCTTTGTTCAATTTTTATGGTTCTTTGGACTTCATGGACAAATTCTTGTTAATTCTGTCATGGATCCAATTTGGAATACATTGATGTTGGATAACTTAGAGGCTTATCAGGCTGGCAAGCATTTGCCACACATTATTTCCAAATCATTTATGGAAACATTTACTGTTGGTTTAGGTGGTTCTGGGATGACGCTAGCTGTAGTTATCATTATGGCTTTTATTCTGAAAAAGAAAATGTATAAGGACGTTGGACGACTTGCTCTTGGTGCGGGGCTATTCAATGTCAATGAACCAGTTATCTTTGGCTTGCCAATCGTTTTGAATGCGACTATTCTGATTCCATGGGTTTTAGCACCGATTGTTGTGACTGCGTTTAACTATACTGTGATGGCAGTAGGAATTGTTCCAGCTCCAACAGGAGTGGCAGTTCCTTGGACGGTACCCGTATTCTTTAGCGGAATGCTAGCAACCAATTCCATTTTAGGTGGTGTCCTTCAGTTAGTGGATATGGTGATTGTTGGATTGATCTGGTATCCATTCCTTCGTATGCTGGACAAACAACCTGATTCTGTATTATAATGAGATGAAAGACAGATTTGCAGGAGCTATCTTATGCCTAAATACGAAGAAATCGCCAATATACTTCGAGATAGAATTGCAAGTGGAGTCTACCCAGTAGACTCCATGTTGCCTATTCAGTCCGAATTATCAAAAGAATTTGGCGTCAGCCGAATGACCATCAAAAAAGCCGTTGAGATTTTAACCATTGAAGGACTCATTTTTTCTAAACAAGGAAATGGAACGAGAGTGTTAAATTCCTCCTTTTGGGATAAAGAAGATTCAAAATTTCGCTTGAATAACTACAATGGCTTGAGTCAAGATTTAAAAAATGATGAGCGAAAATTAACGAGCCAGATTATTCAATTTGCAGTTGAATTTCCAGAAGCTGATCTTGCAGAGCGCCTGCAAGTGGAAGTAACGGCACCGGTTTACAAAATCATACGTTTGCGTCTGTTGGATGAGCAACCTTATGTGTTGGAACACACGTATATGCCGTGTGACTTGGTACCAGGATTGAATGAGGAGATTTTGCTTCAGTCTATCTATGCTTATCTATGGGATGAGTTAAACTTAAAATTTGCCGGGAGTTATCGCCATATCACAGCTGAAAAGCCAGATGAATATGACAAAACCTATTTAGCTTGCCAAGAGACAGACCCGATTTTACAGGTGGAGCAAGTTGTTTATCTGGAAAATGGACGTCCGATTGAATATTCGAGAAGTCGCAATCGCTTTGACACGAGAGGATATTCTCTTTTAGATGTTAAAAATATTTAAGTCATTATTTGTACAATGAAAAGGAGGAAATGATGTCAGAACCATTATTTTTACAATCTGTTATGCATGAAAAAATCTGGGGAGGAACGAGGCTACGAGATGAATTTGGCTATGAAATTCCCAGTGATAAAGTAGGCGAATATTGGGCGATTTCGGCTCACCCGCATGGCGTATCTACCATAAAAAACGGTCGTTTTGCTGGTACGGGCTTAGATCAGCTCTATGCAGAGCATCGAGAGTTATTTGGTAATAGTAGTGAGCCTGTTTTTCCGCTTTTAACCAAAATTTTGGACGCTAATGATTGGTTGAGTGTTCAGGTTCATCCAGATGATCATTATGCTATGGAGCACGAAGGAGAATTAGGAAAAACGGAGTGCTGGTATGTGATTGCTGCAGATGAAGGAGCAGAAATTATCTACGGGCACAATGCCAAATCACGAGAAGAATTACGCCAGCAGATTGAAAAGAAAGAATGGGACAAGCTCTTAACCAAAGTGCCAGTCAAGGCTGGAGATTTTTTCTATGTTCCAAGTGGTACTATGCACGCGATTGGCTCAGGTATTTTGATTTTAGAAACGCAACAGTCTAGCGACACTACCTATCGTGTCTACGACTTTGACCGAAAAGATGCTAAAGGCAATCTGCGCGAGCTGCATTTGGAAAAGTCCATTGATGTGCTCAATATCGGTGCGCCAGCCAATAGCCGCCCAGTTACGCTGAAAGCAGATGATTTGACGTCAACGCTTTTAGTAGCTAGTGATTTCTTTGCTGTTTACAAATGGGAAGTATCAGGAAAAGTGGATATCGAGAAAACAGTTGCTTATTTACTAGTAAGTGTGCTAGCAGGGCGAGGTGTGCTGACCGTAGATGGAGAAACGTATCCAATCGCAAAAGGAGACCATTTTATCCTGCCAAGCGATGTGGAAGCATGGACTTTTGAGGGACAAGACCTTGAAATGATTGTTAGTCATCCGTAATAGCTTTTATAGAACATCAGAGGTTGAGGAAAAGTCCTTGACCTCTTTTATCATAAGGTAAAGCATTATGGCGTAGTTCTCTACTGTTCTACAGATTTTTAAAGGTATCTGTGAAACAATCCTATCTGTATAATCCTTATATTTTTGCAGGAATTGTCAGTTATATTAAGAAATGATGTCATTTTCAGAAAACGTTGATACTATTTCAGAAAAGCGTTATAATAGCTGATATTGAAAATTTAGGAGAAAAAGATGTTTTCCAAGTTGAAGAATATTTTTATTGGTCGACCTTTAAAATCAAGCGATGAGGGAGATGAAGGGAATTTACTCACTAAGCTACAAGCCTTGGCTATGCTGTCAAGCGATGCTCTGTCTTCGATTGCCTATGGTCCTGAACAAGTTGTTTTGGTTTTGGTATCCGTATCTGCTGGTGCAATTTGGTGGTCTTTGCCAATCGGTATTGTGGTGCTGATTTTGCTGGCTAGTTTAACCATTTCATATCGTCAGGTGATTCATGCTTACCCACAAGGCGGTGGGGCTTATATGGTCACAACGGAAAATCTTTCCCCTAAAGCTGGTCTAGTTTCAGGTGGTAGTTTGCTAGTTGATTATATGTTGACAGTAGCGGTATCTGTTTCGTCTGGTGCGGATGCGATTACGTCAGCAATTCCTGCTTTGCATCCGTACAATTTGCACATTTCGATTATTTTAGTGTTGGTTTTAATGCTAATGAACTTACGCGGACTGCGAGAATCTGCGGTTTCTCTGATGATACCAGTCTATTTGTTTATTGCAAGTACTGTTTTCTTGATTGGCTTTGGTTTATTGCAATTATTACTGGGGAACTTATCCTACCATGCAACAGCTCCTATCGGAAAATCTATTTCGGGTGTCAGCTTAGTGCTCCTGCTACGCGCTTTCACGAGTGGTTCGGCTTCTCTGACAGGTGTGGAAGCTATTTCAAATTCTGTACCATTTTTCAAAACACCCAAAGCTGAAAATGCAGCGAAAACCTTGGCAATTATGGCAGCCATTTTAGGTTTCATGTTTGCTGGTATTACTTTTTTAAACTACTGGATTGGCATTGTTCCGGTAAAAGGCGTTACAACGCTCGCTCAAATGGCGCAAGCTATTTTGGGAAATTCACCTGTTGGACGACTTCTATTTTATATTTTCCAATTATCAACAGCTCTCATCCTTGCTGTAGCGGCTAATACAGGCTTTTCGGCCTTTCCCATGTTATCCTACAATATGGCAAAAAATAAATATATGCCACACATGTATATGGAAAAAGGAGCACGCCTTGGTTATTCAAATGGGATTCTGACTTTAGCTATCGGTGCTATTCTTCTTTTGCTAATTTTTAATGGGAATACTGAACGGCTCATTCCACTTTATACCATTGGTGTATTTGTGCCTTTTGCTCTTTCTCAAACGGGAATGGTCGTGCATTGGCGCAAGCAGTATGGAAAACATTTCTTGAAATATTCAGTAGCAAATATTTTAGGCGCTGCTATTTGTTACACCATTGTAGCAATTTTGCTACTTTTTCGTTTGCGAGATATTTGGCCATTCTTTCCGATTATCATCGTTTTATTATGGATTTTCTTGAGTATCAAAAATCATTACAATAAAGTGGCGAAACAGCTACGTTTGAATGAAGAAATTGAACACGTAGACTATGCAGGAAATCTGGTTTTGGTGCTTGTTGGAAATGTCACGCGTGTTAGTGTCGGTGCGATGAATTATGCGCGTAGCATTGGTGATGAGGTGATTGCCATGCATGTATCTACCAAAGAAACACAAGAAAAAGATGAAGAAGTAGCCAGTGAATTTAAACAATATTTTCCAGATATTCAATTTGTAAATGTGGAAACAAGCTACCGTAATATCATCAGACCAACCGTACAGTATGTAACAAAAATCGCTCGTGGTGCGCAGAAGAAAGGTTATACCGTAACGGTATTAGTGCCACAGTTCATTCCAAATCATAGTTGGCAAAACATGCTACATAATCAAATGAGCTTGAAATTGAAATATTTCCTCAAATGGCATGAAAATGTCGTTGTAGCCAGTTATTCTTATCACTTAAAAGAGTAAGAACATAAAACGGCAGTTTTGAATGGAACTGCCGTTTTTATCCTTTTATTTTCTTGAAAGATATAGTGAAAAATGCTATAATGAAAAGAACATTTTAAAATAAGAATTGTAACAAGTAAGGAAAGAAATGGCGAATATTTTAAGAAAAATTATCGAAAATGATAAAGGTGAATTAAGAAGATTAGAAAAAATGGCAAAGAAAGTCATGGCGTATGAAGATGAAATGGCTGCTTTGTCAGATGAAGCTTTGAAAGCAAAGACGGATGAATTTAAACAACGGTATCAAAATGGCGAGTCATTAGATGACTTGCTTTATGAAGCTTTTGCGGTTGTTCGTGAAGGTGCAAAGCGTGTGTTAGGACTTTTCCCTTACCCAGTACAGATTATGGGTGGGATTGTCTTACACCATGGAGATGTGCCAGAAATGCGTACAGGGGAGGGAAAAACCCTGACAGCGACCATGCCAGTTTATCTGAACGCCTTGTCTGGAGAAGGGGTTCACGTTGTCACAGTAAATGAATATCTGACAGAGCGTGACGCAACGGAAATGGGGGAACTGTACTCTTGGTTGGGGCTTTCTGTCGGTATCAATCTTGCTGCCAAGTCATCCGCAGAGAAAAAAGAAGCCTATGAATGTGATATCACGTATTCAACCAATGCAGAGATTGGTTTTGACTATTTGCGTGACAACATGGTAGTGCGCGCTGAAAACATGGTGCAACGCCCGCTCAACTACGCTTTGGTTGACGAAGTAGACTCCATTTTGATTGACGAAGCTCGTACGCCTTTGATTGTGTCAGGACCAACTTCGTCTGATACGAACCAACTTTATCACATGGCGGATAGCTTTGTGAAGTCTCTTAATAAAGATGACTACATCATTGATGTGCAGTCTAAAACCATTGGACTTTCTGACTCTGGGATTGATAAAGCAGAAAGCTACTTCAAGTTAGAAAACTTGTATGATATTGAAAATGTAGCACTGACTCACTTTATTGACAATGCCCTTCGTGCAAACTATATCATGCTGTTAGATATTGACTATGTGGTGAGTGAAGAGCAAGAAATTTTGATTGTGGATCAATTTACAGGTCGGACAATGGAAGGTCGCCGCTATTCTGATGGACTCCACCAAGCAATTGAAGCTAAAGAAGGTGTACCAATTCAAGATGAAACGAAGACCTCAGCTTCTATCACTTACCAAAATCTGTTCCGTATGTATAAGAAATTGTCGGGGATGACGGGAACGGCCAAGACAGAAGAAGAAGAATTCCGCGAAACTTATAACATTCGAGTTATTCCGATTCCTACCAACCGTCCGGTGGCTCGTATTGATCACCCAGACCTTCTTTATCCAAGTATTGAATCAAAATTTAAAGCAGTTGTCCAAGATGTGAAAGCTCGTCATGAAAAAGGACAACCTGTACTTGTTGGGACAGTTGCTGTTGAAACGAGTGATTATATTTCTAAAAAATTAGTCGAAGCTGGAGTTCCTCATGAAGTATTGAATGCGAAAAATCACTATAAAGAAGCGCAAATCATTATGAATGCTGGTCAGCGAGGTGCTGTAACGATTGCAACCAATATGGCCGGTCGTGGTACAGATATTAAGCTTGGTGAAGGTGTTCGTGAGCTTGGTGGACTTTGTGTTATTGGTACAGAGCGCCATGAAAGCCGTCGTATTGATAATCAACTTCGTGGTCGTTCAGGTCGTCAAGGAGATCCTGGTGAATCACAATTCTACCTATCACTTGAAGATGAACTTATGCGTCGCTTTGGATCGGAACGGATTAAAGCTGTTTTGGATCGCATGAACCTTAGCGAAGAAGAGTCTGTCATCAAATCTCGTATGCTGACGCGCCAAGTAGAAGGAGCTCAAAAGCGTGTTGAAGGGAACAACTATGATACACGTAAACAAGTCCTTCAATATGATGATGTTATGCGGGAGCAACGTGAAATTATCTATGCGCAGCGCTATGATGTCATTACGGCTGATCGTGATTTGGCACCGGAAATTCATGCCATGATGAAGCGAACAATCAACCGTTTTGTGGATGGCAACAGTCGTGCAGAACAAGATGAAAAATTAGAATCAATTGTTAATTTTGCAAAATACAATCTTGTTCCAGAAGAATCTATTGAAATCGCAGATTTAGAAGGCTTGTCTGATGAAGATATCAAGGCTGATTTATACAAACGTGCCTTGGAAGTTTATGATAGTCAAGTAGCAAAACTTCGCGATGAAGAGTCCGTCAGAGAATTCCAAAAAGTTCTGATTTTACGCGTTGTAGATAGCAAATGGACTGATCACATTGATGCTTTGGATCAACTTCGGAACGCAGTTGGACTTCGTGGTTATGCTCAAAATAACCCAGTCGTTGAATACCAAGCTGAAAGTTTCCGTATGTTTAATGACATGATTGGTTCGATCGAATTTGATGTGACGCGTTTGATGATGAAGGCTCAAATTCACGAGCAAGAACGTCCACGTACGGAGCATCATATCAGCACAACAGCGACACGCAATATTTCAGCACAACACTCTGGCTTACCTAGCGATATTGATTTGACAAAAGTGAAGCGCAATGACTTGTGTCCATGTGGTTCTGGTAAGAAATTTAAAAATTGTCATGGACGCCACAGATAAGTAGTGTAAAGAGGGGAAGATTATGACATTTAAGGCAACTAGCGAGCCAATTGATGTAGCAAAGGTTCGCAATTTATCAAAGTTGGAAGGAGAGGCTTTAGCTGAAAAAGAGGCACGAGATCGCGAGTTAAATGCCATTATTCGTGGAGAGGATGACCGCATTCTGTTGGTTATTGGTCCATGTTCTTCTGATAATGAGGCTGCTGTTCTGGAATACGCAAAACGTTTATCTGCCCTCCAAGAAGAGGTGAAAGACCGTATTTTCATGGTCATGCGTGTTTATACGGCAAAACCTCGTACTAATGGCGATGGTTATAAAGGATTGATTCATCAACCGAATGCTAAGGCTGCTCCAAGCTTAATCAACGGGATTAAGGCTGTTCGGAATTTGCATTATCGTGTCATTACGGAGACAGGAATGACGACAGCCGATGAAATGCTCTATCCAGAAAATCTTCCGTTGGTAGATGATTTGATTTCATATATGGCTGTTGGGGCGCGTTCTGTGGAAGATCAGCAACACCGTTTTGTAGCGAGTGGAGCTGATGTTGCGACTGGCTTGAAAAATCCTACGTCTGGCAATCTTAATGTCATGTTTAATGGGATTTATGCAGCGCAAAACAAGCAAAGTTTCTTGTTTGCTGGTAAGGAAGTAGAAACTTCAGGGAATCCTCTGGCACATGCTATTCTGCGTGGTGGACTTGATGAGTATGGAAAAAACATTCCAAATTATTACTATGATAATTTGCTAGACACGATTGACCAATATGAAAAAATGGGCTTGGAAAATCCTTTTATCATCATTGATACCAATCATGATAATTCTGGAAAACAGTATTTAGAGCAGGTGCGGATTGTCCGTCAAACCCTAATCAACCGTGATTGGAATGAGAAAATCAAAAAAGTTGTACGTGGCTTTATGATCGAGTCTTACTTAGAAGATGGTCGTCAAAATGAGCCTGAAGTGTTTGGAAAATCCATTACAGACCCTTGTTTGGGTTGGGATAATACAGCACAGCTTGTACATGAGATTTATGATACATTAGGAAAATGATATGACATTTATTGAAAAGGGTCAGAAAATTGATATTGATCGTATTAAAGAGACGACACGATTATCTGAAGCAGCTTTGATCATTAAGGAAAAGCGAGATAAAGAACTGGCCGCTATTCTCCGTGGAAAAGATGATAGACTTTTGTTGGTCATCGGTCCGTGTTCTTCGGATAACGAAGACGCAGTTTTAGAATATGCTCGTCGTTTGTCTGATTTGCAAAAGAAAGTAGCAGACAAACTCTTTATGGTCATGCGTGTTTACACAGCAAAACCTCGAACCAATGGTGACGGTTATAAAGGATTGGTTCACCAGCCAAATGTAAAGGCGGCTCCAAGTTTAATCAATGGGCTTAAGGCGGTTCGTAATCTGCATTATCGTGTTATCACAGAGACTGGATTAACAACTGCTGATGAAATGCTGTATCCGTCTAATTTGATTTTAGTAGATGATTTGGTGAGTTATCATGCTGTCGGAGCACGATCTGTGGAAGATCAAGAACATCGCTTTGTAGCGAGTGGTCTTGACGCACCTATTGGAATGAAAAATCCAACGTCAGGTAATATGAATGTTCTGTTCAATGCAATTTATGTAGCGCAAAATAAGCAAACTTTCCTATATCACGGTCAGGAAGTAGAGACATCTGGCAATTCTTTGGCGCATGCTATTTTGCGTGGGTCTATAAATGAATATGGTAAAAATATTCCCAATTTCTATTATGAAAATCTCTTAAATGATATTCAACAGTATGAAGAAATGGGACTAGAGTACCCTTTTATTATGATTGATACCAATCATGATAACTCAGGCAAACGTTATTTAGAACAAATTCGGATTGTCCGTCAAACCCTAATCAATCGTGACTGGAATGATAAAATCAAAAAAGTTGTACGCGGATTTATGATTGAGTCTTACTTAGAAGACGGCCGTCAAAATGAGCCTGAAGTGTTTGGAAAATCGATTACAGACCCTTGTTTGGGTTGGGATAATACAGTCAGACTGGTCAAGGAAATTTATACTACCCTATCTAAAAATGAAAAATAAAAAAGATGGGGAGTGGATTTGTAAAATCTGATAGTATTAGCGCATTAAGTTTTATTTTAGAAAGTAACTGAGTCTGGCACACGTTTGTGTCCCAGCCTCTTTTTAAAAAGATGATTAAAGGACATGGTATTGATATAGAGGAAATTTCTTCTATTCAAAAAGTTTACGAAAAAAATGCTCGCTTTGCCCAAAAGATTTTGACAGCTGCAGAATTTGACCGATTTGAAAAGCTGACGGGCAAGCGAAAAATGGAATATTTGGCGGGACGTTGGTCTGCTAAAGAGGCTTTTTCTAAAGCGTGGGGGACTGGTATTGGCTGTGTCACTTTTCAGGATTTAGAAATTTTAAACGATGAAAAGGGAGCGCCCGTTTTTACCAAATCGCCTTTTTCTGGCAAGGTCTGGGTGTCGCTCAGCCATGCAGGAAATATTGTTACAGCTAGTGTTATTTTGGAGGAACATCATGAAAACGAGTAATCATCGACCTACTAAGGCCGTTGTTGATTTAGCTGCTATCAGCTTTAATATTAAGCAAATTGCTGCCCACATTCCAAACGATGTGGAAAAGTGGGCTGTGGTGAAGGCAGATGCTTATGGTCACGGTGCGGTTGCTGTTACACGCTATATTGAGTCAATTGTAGATGGCTTTTGTGTTTCCAATATTGATGAAGCTGTAGAGTTGCGTGATGCTGGCATTACGAAAAAGATTTTGGTATTAGGAGTGTCAGATGTTCATGCCATTTCATTGGCAATTGAGCGCAAAGTGACCTGTACGGTTGCTAGTTTAGAATGGATTGATTTGCTCTTGAAGTCAAATATAGATGTAGCTAGCTTGGTTGTTCACATAAAAATTGATTCTGGAATGGGACGGATTGGTTTTCGAGATAGTCAAGACGCTCAAGAAGCCATTCATCGTTTGGAAAAAGCGGGTGCTCAGGTAGAAGGCATCTTCACCCATTTTGCAACAGCTGATGAAGCAGATACCCATAAATTTGAGGCACAGTTGGCACGTTTTAAAGAAATTTTAGAGCAATTAGAAACCGTTCCACCGATTGTTCACGCTAGTAATTCTGCAACGACTCTTTGGCATGCAGAGACTGTGATGAAAGCGGTGCGTCTGGGTGATATTATCTATGGTCTCAATCCTAGCGGTCGTACCTTGCAGCTTCCTTATGAAATGAAGCCGGCTCTTTCTCTGGTGTCGGAATTAGTTCATGTCAAGCAGCTGGAAGCAGGGGCAGATGTGGGATATGGAGCTACTTATACAAGTGAAAATTCGCAGTATATTGGAACGATCCCGTTAGGATATGCAGACGGTTGGACACGAGATATGCAAGGTTTTAATGTTTTGATTGACGGGCAACCTTGTCCTATTGTTGGGCGTGTGTCTATGGATCAGATTACTGTTCGTCTACCTAAAGCTTATCCTATTGGTACACCTGTTGTTTTTATCGGAGAAAGCAGTAAAAAATCTATTTCGGCAACAGATGTAGCAGAAAAACGAGGAACAATCAACTACGAGGTGGTTTGCTTGATTAGTGATCGTGTGCCTAGAGTTTATAAAAATTGATTGAAACTAAAAAGCAGTTGGAAAAATCTAGAAAGCTATTTTCAGCATGGTTGTTCCAATCTGCTTTTACAAACTCTTGAAAAACAGAACTGAAAGAGGAATTATGAATTTACACCAACCTTTAACGGTTCTGCTGGGTGTAGGACCGAAATCTGCTGAAAAATTTACTAAGCTGGGAATTGAAAGCCTGCAAGATTTGCTGCTCTATTTTCCCTTTCGCTATGAAGATTTTAAAAGTAAGAATGTGTTAGAACTGGAAGATGGTGAAAAGGCAGTTATTTCAGGGGTGGTGACTACACCAGCAAATGTCCAGTACTATGGCTACAAGCGCAATCGCCTGCGTTTTACCATAAAGCAGGGAGAGGTGGTACTTGCAGTCAACTTCTTTAATCAACCTTATCTAGCAGACAAGGTGGAGGTTGGCTCAACCATTGCTATTTTCGGAAAATGGGATAAGGCAAAGGCTAGTTTGACCGGGATGAAAATTCTAGCACAAGTAGAAGATGATTTGCAGCCTGTTTATCGAGTGGCACAAGGGATTAGTCAAGCTAGTTTGGTGAAGGTCATTAAGACAGCTTTTGACCAAAGCTTAGAACTTCTGTTGGAAGAAAATCTGCCTCAAATTCTGCTGGAGCGCTATCAGTTAGTGGAACGTAGTCAGGCTGTACGAGCAATGCATTTTCCAAAAGACTTAACAGAGTACAAACAAGCCTTGCGTCGGGTCAAGTTTGAAGAGCTTTTTTATTTTCAAATGCAATTGCAGGTTCTCAAATGTGAAACAAAAGATGTTAGTCAGGGCTTAATTATTCCTTGGCAGGCAGACTTGCTAGAAAATAAAAAAGCTACTCTACCTTTTGAGCTGACAGTTGCTCAAGAGCGCAGTCTAAACGAGATTTTACAGGATATGAAATCGCCAGCTCACATGAACAGGCTCTTGCAGGGAGATGTCGGAAGCGGAAAGACGGTGGTTGCAGGTTTAGCTATGTATGCTACTTATACAGCTGGTTTGCAATCTACTCTCATGGTACCGACTGAAATCTTGGCAGAGCAGCACTTTGATAGCTTGAGCCAACTTTTTCCTGAACTGCGGATAATTCTGTTGACAGGAGGAATGAAGCCAGCAGAACGCAGACAGGCACTAGAAGCTATTGAGGTTGGTCAGGTGGATATGATTGTCGGCACTCATGCTTTGATTCAAGAAAGTGTGATATATCATCAGCTCGGTCTGGTGATTATTGATGAACAGCACCGCTTTGGAGTG
Organism: Streptococcus sp. HMSC066E07; assembly: GCF_001814695.1. Classification (NCBI taxonomy): domain Bacteria; kingdom Bacillati; phylum Bacillota; class Bacilli; order Lactobacillales; family Streptococcaceae; genus Streptococcus; species Streptococcus sp. HMSC066E07. The sequence goes on along the minus strand of NZ_KV817437.1, from coordinate 29,544 downwards.
GGGCAGAGGCGAATTTTGCGAGAAAAAGGAAATAATCCTGATGTCCTCATGATGACTGCAACGCCCATTCCTAGGACGCTTGCTATTACTGCTTTTGGCGATATGGATGTGTCCATTATTGATCAAATGCCAGCAGGACGTAAGCCAATCATCACCCGTTGGGTCAAGCATGAGCAGCTGGAAGTAGTTCTGGATTGGTTGCTAAAAGAGCTGCAACGAGGTGCTCAAATCTATGTCATCTCTCCTTTGATTGAGGAGTCAGAAGCGCTGGATCTGAAAAATGCGTTTGCTTTGGAAAAGGAACTAAAGGCTTATTTCGGTGACAAAGCTCATGTAGCACTACTACATGGTAAAATGAAGAGCGATGAAAAAGATGCCATTATGCAGGATTTTAAGGAAGGGAAAACGGACATTCTGGTTTCCACGACTGTTATTGAAGTCGGTGTCAATGTGCCCAATGCTACGGTCATGCTAATCATGGATGCGGATCGATTTGGGCTCAGTCAGCTTCATCAGTTACGTGGTCGAGTAGGTCGTGGGAATAAGCAGTCTTATGCGGTTCTCGTGGCTAATCCCAAGACGGAATCTGGCAAGAAACGCATGAAAATCATGACGGAAACAACTGACGGTTTTGTCTTAGCTGAGGAAGATTTGAAAATGCGTGGTTCTGGTGAAATCTTTGGCACTCGTCAGTCTGGTTTGCCGGAATTTCAGGTAGCGGATATTTTGGAGGATTATCCAATTTTAGAAGAGGCCAGAAAGGTCGCCAGTCAAATTGTGTCCACTCCTGATTGGCGAACGAATGCAGACTGGTATATTGTAGCACTTCATTTGGAACAACAGGATTATTTGGATTGATTTGAGTCTATCATCATGTATAAAACAAAAAAACTTCACCATTTTCATTTGGATGAAGTTTTTTAAATTAAGTTTTCTGAAAGAAATCTATAAGTCTGCTTTAAGTTTTTCGGGCTATACTAAATTCATCAAAAAGAAAGAGGTAAGTCCAATGACAGTAAATATTAAAGTAAATTATAACAAAACATTCAAAAAAACAGGAAAGGAATCAGAAATATATGGCAAATAACTAAAAAACAAAAGAGCTAAAAACTTTTTTTCATAAATCTCCTAAACATAAAATATCCTAAGAAGCTTCGAATCACTCGAGGCTTTTTATCTATGTAAGAACCTAGCCTTCCATGTAGTCTTTTAATTCTTGCTCTTGAAGTCTAGCATTCAGGGCGATTAGCAGCTTGATACGAGCTTTAGGAGCATTCAGTTCTTTGACAAACATGATTCCTGATTCGTGTAACTTTACACCGCCTCCTTCATAAGCGTAAACTGGCTCTGCAATCCCGTTAAAGCAACGTGATACAAGTGCAATTGGCAATCCAGAATTCGCAAGTTGTCTGAGCTTTTGGGCAACTTCTTGTGGTAGATTTCCAGCGCCAAAGCCTTCAACGATGAGACCGTCTATCTTTTCCAAGTCTAGCATATCAAGCAGTTCGGTTTTCATTCCAGCATAGGCTGGGATAATCGGTACAAACCCAGAAATTTTATCTAAATGAAAACGAACGCGTGGTTCAGCTGTTTTGAAATAGAGGATTTCTTGCTTCATAATCAGTCCGAGTGGTCCATGAGTTGGCGTTTGAAAAGTGCTGACATTGGTCGTATGCGTTTTTGTCACGTATTTGGCAGCATGGACTTCATCATTCATAACCACCAGAACGCCTTTTCCGCGTGCTTTGTCATCACTTGCTACACGGAGTGCAGATAAGTAATTGTAAACTCCGTCACTTCCTAGTTCATTGGAGCTTCGCATGGCACCGGTCAAGACGACAGGAATATCTGGAAGTTCCATGGTATCCAAAAAATAAGCTGTTTCTTCCAGAGTGTCCGTTCCATGAGTAATGACAACCCCGTCAAAATGCTTCCCGTCTGTCTTGATTTTTTGATACAATTGCAGCATGTGCTGTGGTGTTATGTGAGGGCTAGGAATATTGAAAACATCAAGAGCCGTCACTTGAATACCTTCTAGAGGAACTGTGACATGGTTCATGGGATTGTGTTCAGTTGTGATGACTTTTCCAGTAGTGTCCGCCTGCATGGAAATAGTACCGCCAGTATGTAAAACTAAAATTCTTTTGGTCATAAGTGAGCTTCTCCTGAATCTATGCTATAATTATTGTATCATAAAAGAAAGAGATGAGAAATGAATGGAAATTAAAGCAGTCTTTTTTGATATTGATGGGACGTTAGTAAATGATAGTCGGACAGTCTTGAAATCCACAGAACAAGCGATTCATAGTTTAAAACAGCAAGGTATTTTAGTTGGTTTAGCGACAGGTCGGGGTCCATTTTTTGTTCAATCTTTTATGGAGCAGTTGGATTTGGACTTTGCAGTAACCTATAATGGACAATATATTTTTTCAAAAGATAAAGTCATTTCTGCGAAGCCAATTGATAAAACCAGTTTGCGTCACTTGATTCAGTATGCTCGCCAGCATAAAATAGAAATTTCATTTGGGACAAAATCAGGAGTGGTTGGCTCCAAAATCATGAGCTTTGGCATGAGCAAGTTTTCTCAATGGACCAGTCACTTTGTTCCGAAGAAGATGACACACTTGGTCAATAAAAGTTTCAACAATGTGATTAGTAAGGCACTTCCTCAACAACAGGATGATTTATTGAAATCTATTCAAGAGCCGATTTATCAAGTACTGATGCTGGCAACACCAAAAGAAACACAAGCTATCGAAGTAGATTTTCCAGATTTAAAGTTTACTCGTAGCAGTCCTTTCGCAGCTGATATCGTCAATCAAGGAATGTCAAAGTTAGAAGGAATTAAGCTGGTCGGAAAAGAATACGGTTTTGACATCAATCAAGTCATGGCTTTTGGTGATTCTGATAATGATGTTGAAATGTTAGCGGGGGTTGGTATGTCCATCGCCATGGGAAATGGAACCAGTCGAGTGAAAGAAGTCGCGAAACACACTACTAGCAGTAATAGTCAGGACGGAATTCATAAGGCTTTGGAGCATTTTGGTATTTTGGCAAGTGAAAAAGTCTTTGTCAGTAACGACCACCACTTTAATAAGGTCAAAGAATTTCATGGGATAATGGATGAATGCACGCAGGAAGAGCCCATCCTGTGGACAACAGAAGGTGCTCGTCATCGTGCAGGTTTCAAGGTAGAAGAATTAGTAGAATTTTTACGGGCAGCCAGTCCGTCAGAAGAAATTTTCAATCAGTCTGTTCAATCTTTGCACGAAGCTGTGAACAAAGCTGCTGAAAAAGTCAAAAAGAAGAGCAAAGCAGAGATGTCCTTAGTTGGGCAAGTAGATGCACTGATTGATATGTTGTATTTTACTTATGGTAGTTTTGTTTTAATGGGAGTAGATCCTGAGCGTTTATTTGAAATTGTACACCAAGCGAATATGGGGAAACTCTTCCCAGATGGCAAAGCGCACTTTGACCCAGTTACTCATAAAATTTTAAAACCAGATGATTGGGAAAAAAATTATGCACCGGAACCTGCTATCAAAAAAGAGCTTGAACGTCAAATTCAAGCTTATCAACGAAATTGTGAAAAAAATGAAGAATAAAAAAGAGGAGAGACTGGTTTATGCCAATCTCTCTATCTTTGTATTATAATGTTTTTTCCTTATCACGAACAACAAGTAAGTCAACTTTTGCATGACGCAAGATGTATTCAGATGAGGAACCAACCAGTAACCGTTCAAAGGCATTGAGCCCAGTAGCACCGACCATGATGAGATCAACTTTTTGTTCTTCTGGAATATCAGTGGCAAGAAGGGTTTTCGGATTTCCCATTTCAACAACTGTGACAACATTTCCCACGCCGGCTTCTTTGGCTTTTTCAGCATATTGATCCATGAGTTTCTTTGCATCTTCTTGCAATTCTTCATAGACTTCTGCATCAAATGTAGAAACGCTTTGCAAGGCACGTGTATCAATTACATGGGCAATCGTTAGGCGTGAATTATTTCTAAGCGCAACATTTACACCCTTTTCAAAGGCAAGCTCAGCTTCGTGAGAACCGTCAACAGCGACCATAATGTTTTGATATCTTTGTAGCATAGGAATACCTCCATTCTTTCTTTAGTTATATTGTAACCCTTTACATGAAAAAAGTAAAGCATTTTCATGCAGACTTTACAAGAAGTTTTTTAGATTTTTTAGGAAAATTGCGTTATAATAAATTGACTCTTTTGAAATGAGGAAAAATTCGATGAAAGAATTTAATAAATCAACAAAATTAGAACATGTGGCTTATGATATTCGTGGTCCTGTCTTAGAAGAAGCCATGCGGATGCGCGCAAACGGTGAGAAAATCCTCCGTTTGAATACAGGAAACCCAGCTGAGTTTGGTTTTACAGCGCCAGATGAGGTGATTCATGACTTGATTATGAATGCACGTGATAGCGAGGGGTATTCAGACTCGAAAGGGATTTTTTCTGCTCGAAAAGCCATTATGCAATATTGCCAGTTAAAGAGTATTCCAAATGTTGATATTGACGATGTCTACCTTGGAAATGGAGTCAGCGAGCTGATTGTCATGTCTATGCAAGGTTTGCTAGACAATGGCGATGAGGTGCTGGTACCTATGCCGGATTATCCTCTCTGGACCGCAGCGGTCAGTTTAGCAGGAGGGAATGCTGTTCACTATCTTTGTGATGAAGCTGCTGATTGGTATCCAGATATTGATGACATCAAATCAAAAATTACCTCTAATACAAAGGCTATTGTCGTTATCAACCCAAACAATCCGACAGGAGCTTTGTATCCTAAAGAGGTGTTGGAAGAACTTGTTGAAGTTGCGCGGCAAAACAACTTGATTATTTTTGCAGATGAGATTTATGACCGTTTAGTGATGGACGGTGAGAAACATACGGCTATCGCCAGTTTGGCTCCTGACCTTTTTTGTGTCAGCATGAATGGCTTGTCTAAATCACACCGTATCGCGGGTTTTCGTGTCGGGTGGATGGTGTTATCTGGTCCTAAATATCACGTGAAAGATTATATTGAAGGGCTAAACATGCTATCCAATATGCGTTTGTGCTCAAACGTCTTATCTCAGCATGTGGTACAAACGTCGCTTGGTGGTTATCAATCAGTCGATGAATTGCTGCTTCCTGGTGGGCGCATTTATGAGCAACGAAACTTTATTTACAAGGCTATCAATGAAATTCCAGGCTTGTCAGCAATCAAACCTAAAGCTGGTCTTTATATTTTTCCTAAAATTGACAGAGAAATGTACCGAGTGGACGATGATGAGCAATTCGTGCTTGATTTCTTAAAGCAAGAAAAGATTTTGCTGGTGCACGGACGAGGCTTTAACTGGAAAGATCCAGATCATTTCCGGATTGTTTATCTGCCTCGTGTAGATGAACTGGCACAAATTCAAGAAAAGATGACTCGTTTCTTAAGGCAATATCGGAGATGATGAAGAGCAGCCGAAAGGTTGCTTTTTTGTTGCTGAAATAAAAGAGTAATAAACTTAGCAGGACTAATTGCACACAATTGTATCTCAATAAACAATTTTCAGATAATTGTTGAAGATTAAAGCGCTTTATGATATAATCAATAAGATTATATGCGAGGTAAATTATGGCAAACTTATTAGCAAAAACACGAAAAATTACATCTATTTTGCGTCGTTCAGATGAGCGATTACAGGATGAATTACCTTACAATGCAATTACCCAGCAGTTAGCTGAAATTATGGATTGCAATGCCTGCATTGTAAACAGTAAAGGGCGTCTTTTGGGGTATTTCATGCGCTACAAGACGAATAATGACCGAGTGGAAGCATTTTATCAAACGAAAATCTTCCCAGAAGAATATGTTCGCACAGCGAATTTAATGTATGACACAGAGGCCAATCTTCCTGTCAATCATGATTTGTCAATTTTTCCTGTCGAAACCAAAGATGAATTTCCAGACGGCTTGACGACGATTTCGCCTATTCATGTTTCAGGGATTCGCTTAGGGACTTTGATTGTTTGGCGCAATGATAAAGAATTTGACGATGATGATCTAATCTTAGTAGAAATTGCAAGTACAGTGGTTGGTATTCAGTTACTCAATTTCCAACGAGAAGAAGATGAAAAAAATATTCGTCGCAGAACAGCGGTAACCATGGCTGTGAATACTTTGTCTTATTCAGAATTACGAGCTGTTTCAGCTATTTTAGGTGAATTAAACGGTAATGAAGGTCAATTGACAGCATCGGTCATTGCGGATCGTATTGGCATTACTCGCTCGGTGATTGTCAATGCTCTGCGTAAACTAGAGAGTGCAGGCATTATTGAAAGTCGCTCTCTAGGAATGAAAGGGACCTATCTTAAAGTCCTTATTCCAGATGTCTTTGAAGAGATTAAAAAGAGAGATTACTGATGACAAAAGCATTGATTTCGATTGATTATACGGTGGACTTTGTAGCAGATAATGGGAAATTGACGGCAGGTGCACCAGCTCAGGCGATTTCTAAAACTATCGCACAGGTAACAAAGGTTGCTTTTGATCGAGGCGATTATATCTTTTTTGCCATTGATGCCCATGATGAAGGGGATATTTTTCACCCAGAGAGTAAACTCTTTCCACCACATAACATCAAAGGCACTAGTGGACGTAACCTTTATGGACCGTTGGCGGATTTTTATCAGGAGCATAAAGCAGATTCTCGCGTCTTTTGGATGGATAAACGGCATTATTCAGCTTTTTCGGGAACAGATTTGGATATTCGTCTGCGAGAAAGAAAAGTTGACACGGTGATTTTGACTGGTGTTCTGACGGATATTTGCGTTCTCCACACAGCTATTGATGCCTATAATTTAGGGTATCAAATTGAGGTGGTAGAGTCTGCTGTAGCTTCTCTTTCGGAGGAAAATCATAAATTTGCACTAAACCACTTGCAAAATGTTTTAGGTTCGACTATAATAGATAACAATTTAAAAGTAAAAAAGCAGTAGAGTAGGCTTGTTGACTTGAACAGAGAGTGCTGAAAGCTGAGAGCAGCACCAAGGAAGCAAAATCCGAAGAACATACTGTCAATGATAAAATGGTTTTTTTCTATACTATTAATGGCAAAGGATGATATTGTCTGAAACTATTAGATCATTGTAAATAATTTGTGTGAATCAAAGCACAAACGTCTGCTCACGTTACGAGCCAGAGGTTGCAATGCAACGAATAACAGTGGTACCACGGCTTTCGTCTGTTTTACAGGCGGAAGCCGTTTTTCTATAGCTCTGAATGTTTTAGTGTTTAGAGCTATGGTCATAGATTTACGTAGTAAAGTCAATGTTCCTTATAATTCTTAGTACTTAGAGGAGCGGTTGCAATTTTGTCAGTTGGACAAAAGCTGTAAACAAAAAATGCTTCCTACTTTTAGTATCTAGAGCTACGGGCGTAGATCTCTATAAGTAATTTGCGGCAAGTTGACGATTTAACTGAAATGAATTTAGAAAGAGGTAGAGAATATGAAAGAAGTTTTTATTGGAAACTACGGTTTGGAACAAGTTGGTCAGAAAATGACAGCGACTGGATGGGTCGCAAATATCCGAAATCATGGGAAATTGGCTTTTATAGAGCTACGAGACCGAGAAGGACTGCTTCAAGTTTTTGTCGCAGGTGATAGCTCGGCTTTTGCGGAAATTGAACATCTACATAAAGAAGATGTGATTGCTGTTACAGGAGAAGTTGTCGAGCGAGAAGCCCGCTTTGTCAACAGAGCAATCAAGTCTGGACAGGTGGAGCTGCGAGCAGAGGCGATTCAAATCCTTGCAAGTAGTAAGCCTCTTCCTTTTGAACTCGATCAGCACGCCCATACAGGAGAAGAGTTGCGGCAGAAGTACCGCTATCTGGATTTGCGTCGGAGTAAGATGACGGAGAACCTCAAACTTCGTCACCAAGTAACCAGCACAATTCGTGACTACTTAAACGGTAAGGATTTTCTGGAAGTGGAGACACCTTATTTGACAAAGTCTACACCAGAAGGAGCCAGAGACTTTTTGGTTCCCAGCCGCGTCTTTAAAAATCAATTTTATGCCTTGCCTCAAAGTCCGCAAATGCTGAAGCAACTCCTAATGGGAGCTGGTCTGGAGCGTTATTATCAAGTTGTTCGCTGCTTTCGAGATGAGGATCTACGGGGAGACCGTCAGCCTGAATTTACTCAGGTCGATATGGAAATGAGTTTTGCTAGTGAAGAAGATATTCGTATGCTTGTAGAAGAGATGCTCAAAGCTGTTGTCAAGAAAACTCATGGTTTGGAACTGACCGAAGCTTTTCCAACTATCAGTTATGAGGAAGCTATGAGTCGCTTTGGTACAGATAAACCGGATACGCGTTTTGGTTTGGAACTGAAAAATCTGACCGCTCTCTGTCAGGATAATTCCTCTCTTTTGCTGAAGCAGGCTTTTGCTCGTCACGAAGAATTATGGGGTATCTGTGTTCCAAATGCTGCGGATTCTTTCACGAAGAAGCAACTCAGTCATTTCTATCAGGAAATGAAAGAATTTGGAGCTAGTAGGTTTGCTAGTCTTAAAGTGGAAGCAGGTGAACTTCAAGGGGATTTGGCTTCGACTTTTGAAGCAGAAGCAGCTGCCTTCCTAGACCGATTGGAAGCGCAAGACGGTGATTTGCTTTTACTGGTCATCGCCAAGAAAAGACAAGCTCAGGAAGCCTTGGGGCACTTGCGATTGGAGATTGCCAAACAATTAGATTTAATCGATCAGAGTCGACTGGACTTCCTTTGGGTATTAGATTGGCCTTTGCTAGAGTGGAATGAGGAGCAGGGGCGCTATCAAGCTATGCACCACCCGTTCACCCAAGGAATTTTTGAAAATGAGAAAGAAGATTTAGCTTCAATCAAAAGTCATGCCTATGATATTGTCCTTAATGGTTATGAAATTGGGGGTGGTAGCCTGCGGATTCATGATCGAAAGAGTCAAGAAGCTATGTTTGAACTCTTGGGCATGGAAAAAGAAGATTACGAGCGGGACTTTGGATTTTTCCTAGAAGCGCTTGATTATGGTTTCCCACCACACGGTGGCCTGGCTCTAGGCTTGGATCGCTTGGTTATGATTTTGGCTGGGGAAGAAAATATCCGCCAAGTCATCGCCTTTCCTAAAAATGGAACTGGTTTTGATCCGATGCTAGAAAGTCCCAGCCAAGTAGATGCGAGTCAAGTGAAAGAACTTCATTTGGAATTGAAGAACTAAGCCTATTTGTGATAAAATAAGAAGATGATTGTTTTTCGGCTATGCTGAAAAATAAAAGAAGAGAAAGGAAACAGAGATGAAAATTACTCAAGAGGAAGTAACGCATGTTGCCCACTTGTCAAAACTAGCTTTTTCACCTGAAGAAACGGCAGAATTTGCGACAACTTTGTCAAAAATTGTGGACATGGTGGAGTTGTTAAACGAAGTTGATACGACTGGTGTGCCTTTTACATCAAATGTTGCAGAAAATGTCAACTATATGCGTGAAGATGTAGCAGTTGCAGGTTGGAATCGAGAAGAACTTTTCCAAAATGTGCCTGAAAAAGAGCGAGGCTATATCAAAGTGCCTGCTATTCTAGATGACGGAGGAGACGCCTAATGACTTTGAATCAAAAAACAATTGAAGAATTGCATGATCTCCTTGTCAAAAAGGAACTTTCCGCAGTTGAGCTGGCGAAAGCTACTCTGGAAGATATTAAGAGTCGAGAAAGTGCAGTTGATAGCTTTATTACGATTAGTGAAGAAGAAGCATTGGCGCAAGCAGCAGCAGTAGACGCGAAGGGAATTGACGCAGATAATCTTATGAGCGGGATTCCACTAGCTGTTAAGGACAATATTTCTACTAAGGGGATTTTAACGACAGCTGCATCAAAAATTCTTTACAATTATAAGCCAATTTTTGATGCAACCAGTGTAGAAAAACTCCATGAGAAAGATATGATTGTCATTGGTAAGACCAATATGGACGAATTTGCCATGGGTGGCTCCAGTGAAAATTCTTATTTTAAGACTACGAAAAATGCCTGGGACGCTACAAAAGTTCCCGGTGGTTCATCTGGTGGTTCAGCGACAGCAGTTGCTTCTGGTCAGGTTCGCTTGTCTTTAGGTTCTGATACCGGTGGCTCTATCCGTCAGCCAGCTTCCTTTAACGGAGTGGTCGGACTGAAGCCAACTTATGGACGAGTTTCTCGCTTTGGGCTCATTGCTTTTGGTAGCTCGTTGGATCAAATTGGACCTTTTTCTCAGACGGTCAAAGAAAACGCTCAGCTGTTGGGCGTAATTGCAGGCAATGATAAAAAAGACTCAACCTCTTCTCAACGGACTGTTCCTGATTTCACTAGCAAGATTGGTCAAGATATTAAAGGATTGAAAATTGCTCTTCCAAAAGAATATATGGGTGAAGGGATTGATGAAAAAGTCAAGGAACGCATTTTGGCAGCTGCTAAACATTTGGAAAGTCTGGGAGCGATTGTTGAAGAAGTCAGCCTGCCGCACAGCAAATATGGGGTAGCGGTTTACTATATCATCGCTTCCTCTGAAGCCAGCTCTAACTTGCAACGTTTCGATGGGATTCGTTATGGCTATCGGGCAGATGAGATTGAGAACTTAGAAGATGTCTATGTCAAGTCTCGTAGCCAAGGTTTTGGTGAGGAAGTAAAGCGCCGGATTATGTTGGGAACATTTAGTCTATCTTCTGGTTATTACGATGCTTATTTCAAGAAAGCAGGTCAAGTTCGGACGCTCATTATGCAGGATTTTGCCAAGGTATTTGAAAAGTATGATTTGATTTTAGGACCAACTGCACCAACGGTTGCTTACGACTTAGGAACTCAAAGTCACGATCCAGTAGCGATGTATTTGGCTGACCTTTTGACAATTCCGGTCAATTTGGCAGGGCTTCCTGGTATTTCTATTCCAGCAGGCTTTGCGGACGGACTTCCGGTTGGTCTGCAATTGATTGGAAATCATTTTGATGAAGAAACGATTTATCAAGTGGCAGCTGCTTTTGAAGCAACGACAGACTACCACAAGCAAAAACCAGTCATTTTTGGAGGTGAAAAATAATGAACTTTGAAACGATTATTGGGCTGGAAGTCCACGTTGAATTAAAAACAAATTCAAAAATTTTCTCACCAGCACCGGCTCATTTCGGAGAAGATCCAAATACCAACACCAATATCATTGACTGGTCTTTCCCAGGTGTCTTGCCGGTGATGAACAAGGGAGTTATTGATTACGGTATCAAGGCTGCTCTGGCGCTCAATATGGACATTCATCAAAAAATGCACTTTGACCGCAAGAATTATTTTTATCCAGATAATCCTAAAGCCTATCAAATTTCTCAATTTGATGAGCCCATTGGCTACAATGGCTGGATTGAGATTGAGCTAGAAGACGGTACGACTAAAAAAATTCGCATCGAGCGGGCTCATTTGGAAGAGGATGCTGGCAAGAATACCCATGGCAGTGACGGTTATTCTTATGTTGACCTTAACCGCCAAGGAGTGCCGTTGATTGAGATTGTCTCTGAAGCGGATATGCGCAGTCCAGAAGAAGCCTATGCTTACCTGATAGCCCTCAAGGAAATCATTCAGTACACTGGCATTTCTGATGTCAAGATGGAAGAGGGCTCCATGCGGGTAGATGCTAATATTTCCATCCGTCCTTACGGTCAGGAAGAGTTTGGTACCAAGACTGAGCTGAAAAACCTTAACTCTTTCAACTTTGTTCGCAAAGGTCTGGCCTTTGAGGAAAAACGTCAGGCTGAGATTTTGCGTAGCGGCGGTCAAATTCGTCAAGAAACTCGCCGGTATGACGAAGCAACGGGTGAAACCCTACTTATGCGGGTCAAGGAAGGCTCGGCTGACTATCGTTACTTCCCAGAGCCTGACCTACCAAACTTTGAGATTGATGATAGTTGGATTGAGTCAGTGCGCTCAGATTTACCAGCCTTTCCAAAAGAACGTCGGGCTAAGTACAAGGCAGACTTTGGATTGTCAGACTATGATGCCAAGCAATTGACAGCAACGAAGAACATCTCTGACTTCTTTGAAGCTGCAGTGACAGCAGGTGGAGACGCGAAATCTGTGTCAAACTGGCTCCAAGGTGAGGTTGCTCAATACCTCAATGCTGAAGGTAAAACGATTGAAGAAATCGGCTTAACACCAGTCAACTTGACTGAAATGTTGAGTTTGGTGGCAGACGGTACGATTTCCTCTAAAATCGCTAAAAAAGTCTTTGTTCATTTGGCGAAGAATGGTGGTTCAGCCAAGGAATACGTTGAAAAAGCTGGCTTAGTGCAGATTTCTGACCCAGCACAACTTCTTCCAATCATCCAAGAGGTTTTTGCCAATAATGAAAAAGCAATCAACGACTACAAGGGTGGCAATAAGAATGCTGCCAAGTCCTTAATTGGTCAGCTCATGAAAGCAACCAAAGGACAAGCTAATCCACAAGTAGCTCAAAAACTTCTTAATGAAGAATTGGCAAAGTTGTAAAATCTAAAAAAAAATCAGTCGTTTCGGCTGATTTTTTGTGCTATAATCATAGAATGGAAAAGCTTGGGGGTAAGATATGTCAAAAATAGCAAAAGGCACCATTTTAACCTTAGTCGCAGGAATTGCATGGGGATTGTCTGGGACGAGCGGACAATACTTGATGACGCATGGATTTCCTGTTTTAGTTTTAACGAATATTCGACTTTTAATTGCAGGACTTCTGTTGGTATTGTATATGGTGCTAACTAATCGTAGAAAATTGATTGAAATGATAAAAGACCGAAAGACGATGATGTCTTTGACACTGTTTGCTTTATTAGGGTTGTTGCTCAATCAATTTGCTTATTTAAAGTCTATTTATGAAAGCAATGCAGGAACAGCAACCGTTTTACAATATGTTTGTCCGGTGGGAATCCTTGCTTACACTTGTCTCAAAGACCGTGTTGCACCTACTGTGACAGAAGTATTGTCTATGATATTAGCGGTTGGTGGAACCTTTTTGATTGCCACTCACGGACAGCTCAATCAGTTATCTGTCACGCCTGCAGGACTGTTTTGGGGACTGTTTGCCGCATTCACTTACGCTTTGTATATTCTTATTCCGATTCAGCTGATAAAGGCGTGGGGTAGCATTCCGGTGGTTGGAGTGGGCATGATGCTAGCAGGCATTGTCTTAACACCATTTAGCGGTATTTTGCGTTTTCATTGGCAGTTGTCAATGGAAGTATATCTGGCTTTAGCGGGGATTATCCTAGTAGGGACAATTATCGCCTATACGCTATTTCTCAAAGGAACTAGTTCGGTTGGACCGGTAAAATCTAGCCTTCTAGCAGCTGTTGAGCCTATATCGGCTGTATTTTTTGCCTTTCTCATAATGCACGAGCAATTTTACTTTTTGGATTTTGTCGGGATGTTCATGATTTTATCAGCAGTTGCCTTGATTTCTATAAAAGATTTGATAGTGGAAAAACGAAAAGGCATTTTATAAAAAGACAGAGCCGTTTGTTTCGCTCTGCCTTTTATTTTGAAAATAATTGCCAAAAGAAATCAATGATGTATGTCAAACCGTAAGTGTAGATGACTAGTGTGATTGGTTTGCACAAAATGATAATCATCATATATTTCTTAAAGGTCATCTTTGTTAAGGCTGCTAACATACAAAGAAAATCCGCTGGGCTGATAGGCCAAATCATCATAAAGATGAAAAAACGCTCAAAACGATTGTCTTCATCCAGCCAACCGATGTACTTATCATAGGTGCGTTTGCTGACGACCGATTGGACAAAAGCAGAACCGTAGGTACGCGCTAGGTAAAAAATAATAGCACAGCCGATGACGATGCCGATATAATTATAAATGGTTCCAATGATATGACCATAAATAAAAACACCAGCAACCGAAGTTAAAGCTCCAGGAATAATAGGAACAACTGTCTGTAGAATTTGCAGGAAAATAAAGAGTGGCGGTCCCCAAATGCCAGCTTGCTTAATAAAGGCTGACAGAGTTTCTTTGGATTGTAAAATGCCAGTATAATAGGCCCAGATACAGAAAATTACTGTTCCAACTGCTCCAACAATAGAAGACCAGTTGATAAATTTTTGTAAAAGAGGGGAGACGGCAGTCATTTTCTTACTCGTATTTGCCATAAGTTCCTCCGTGTTAAATTCTCTATTCTTACTATAACATTTTTAAACATTTTTTGGCAAATTGTACATAAAATCGATGAAAAAATCTAGGGTGCGAAAACTCTTTTTTTATGTTAAAATAGGTAGAAGTATAATGTTTGGAGAGAAATGTGGCAATTGAAAACTACATGCCTGATTTTGCGATTGAGGCAGTTTATGATTTGACAGTTGAAAGTTTAAAAAAACACGGTATCAAGGCTGTTTTGGTGGATTTAGATAATACTCTTATCGCATGGAACAATCCTGACGGAACGCCAGAAATGAAACAGTGGCTCCATGACGTGCGCGATGCAGGGATTCGGATTATTGTGGTGTCCAATAACACTAAAAAACGAGTAAAACGAGCAGTTGAAAAGTTTGAAATTGACTATGTCTGTTGGTCTATGAAACCATTCACTTGGGGGATTGATCGGGCGCTGAAAGAATTTCATTTTGAAAAAAATGAAGTTGTCATGGTGGGAGATCAACTCATGACGGACATTCGAGCTGCTCATAGAGCTGGAATTCGTTCGATTTTGGTTAAGCCACTGGTTGAGCATGATTCGTTAAAGACCCAGATTAACCGAGCTCGTGAGCGTCGTGTGTTGAAAAAAATCACCGAAAAATATGGATCGATTGAGTATAAAAAAGGAATTTAAGTATGGAAGACATTCTCTGTATTGGGTGTGGAGCACCGATTCAGACAAAATATAAGGATAGGCTTGGCTACACCCCTCAGTCGGCTTTGGAAAAGGGAATGGAGACAGGTGAGCTGTATTGTCAGCGCTGTTTCCGTCTGCGTCACTACAACGAAATTACCGATGTGCAATTGACAGACGATGATTTTCTCAGACTTCTCCACGAAGTCGGCGACAGCAATGCTCTCGTAGTCAATGTAGTAGATATTTTTGATTTTAATGGTTCGGTGATTCCGGGTTTGCCACGCTTTGTGGCTGGTAACGATGTGCTGTTGGTCGGGAATAAAAAAGATATTCTCCCTAAGTCGGTTAAGACGAGCAAGGTTGCCCAATGGCTGACGGAGCGGGCTCACGAGGAAGGACTGCGCCCTGTTGATGTAGTTTTGACTTCAGCTCAAAACAAGCAAGCGATTAAAGAATTGATTGAAAAGATTGAGCAATATCGGAAAGGCCGAGATGTTTATGTGGTCGGCGTGACCAATGTTGGTAAGTCCACCCTTATCAATGCTATTATTCAGGAAATTACTGGGGATAAGGAAATCATTACGACTTCGCGTTTTCCAGGAACCACACTGGATAAGATTGAGATTCCGCTGGCTGACGGCAGTCATATCTACGACACACCAGGGATTATCCACCGCCACCAAATGGCTCATTATCTGTCTGCTAAAAATCTTAAATATGTCAGTCCTAAAAAGGAAATCAAACCCAAAACTTACCAACTCAATCCTGAACAAACCCTCTTTTTAGGGGGCTTGGGGCGCTTTGATTTTGTGTCAGGTGATAAACAAGGCTTTACGGCTTATTTTGACAATGAACTCAAATTGCACCGCACCAAGCTTGTAGGAGCGGGAGAATTTTATGAAAAGCATGTTGGCTCTTTGCTAGCACCGCCCTCTAAAAAAGAAGTGGCAGATTTTCCTCAGCTCGTCAAACATGAGTTGAAAATTGAAACCAAAACAGATGTAGTCTTTTCAGGCTTGGGCTGGATTCGCGTGACAGGGCCAGCAAAGATTGTAGCCTGGGCACCAGAGGGAGTAGCGGTGGTGACCCGAAAAGCCATTATCTAAGGAATTCTAGTAAGAAACCGTCACAGTTAAACCAATTTTTAGAAAGGAATTGAACACGAGTTAAAACTTTGGAAAATAGAAAAATTCTCTTAGAAAATCATTGATTCTTCGTCGAATTTCCTAGTTTTCTGTTGGTTTTGTCGTTCTTTGTATCTTATTATGTCATTAACATCCAAACAACGAGCTTTTTTAAATAGTCAAGCTCACAGTCTCAAACCCATTATTCAGATTGGCAAAAACGGTCTCAACGACCAGATTAAAACGAGTGTTCGTCAAGCTCTAGATGCTAGAGAATTAATTAAAGTAACTCTTCTACAAAATACAGATGAGAACATCCATGAAGTAGCAGAAATTCTCGAAGAGGAAATCGGTGTGGATACTGTTCAAAAAATTGGCCGTATTTTAATTCTCTACAAACAGTCTAGCAAAAAGGAAAACCGCAAAATTTCAGTAAAGGTAAAAGAAATTTAGAGGAAGCAGCCTATGGCAATTGAATTACTGACTCCCTTCACCAAGGTGAAGTTGGAACCAGAAGTAAAAGCAAAAAAAAGAAAGCAGGTGGGGATTTTAGGTGGAAACTTTAATCCAGTTCATAATGCCCATTTGGTTGTGGCGGATCAAGTTCGGCAACAATTATGTTTAGATCAAGTCTTGCTGATGCCTGAGTATGAGCCACCACATGTTGATAAGAAATCCACGATTGATGAGAAACACCGACTGAAAATGCTGGAGTTGGCGATTGAAGGTATTGAAGGTCTGGGAATTGAAACCATTGAGTTAGAGAGAAAGGGTATTAGTTACACCTATGATACGATGAAGCTCTTGACGGAAAAACATCCAGATACAGATTATTATTTCATCATCGGAGCGGATATGGTAGATTACCTTCCCAAGTGGCATCGAATTGACGAATTAGTTGATTTGGTGCAATTTGTTGGTGTTCAGCGTCCCCGTTATAAAGCTGGTACCTCTTATCCAGTTATCTGGGTAGATGTGCCGTTGATGGATATTTCTTCGAGTATGGTTCGAGATTTTCTGGCTCAAGGTCGGACGCCTAATTTTCTCCTACCCAAGCCAGTTTTAGACTATATTGAGAAAGAAGGGCTTTACAATAATGGGATATGAAACTTACGTGGGAATTTCTCGTGAGCAGCTTTTAGTCAAAATGCAGCATCTTTTACCAGAGAAACGTTTTAAACATTGTCTAGGAGTGGAACAAGCAGCGATTGACTTGGCAGAGCGCTTCGGTGTAGATGTAGAAAAAGCTGGTTTGGCAGGTCTGCTCCATGATTATGCAAAAAAGCTCTCTGACGAAGAATTTCTGGCACTGATTGATAAGTATGCTCTGGATCCAGCATTGAAAGATTGGGGAAATAATGTCTGGCATGGCATGGTCGGCATTTATAAAATTCAGGAAGATTTAGGATTGACAGATCCAGAAATTTTACGAGCTATCGAAGTTCATACCGTAGGTTCTGCCCAAATGTCCGATTTAGATAAGGTGGTCTACGTAGCAGACTATATTGAGCCTAATCGGAACTTTCCAGGAGTGGAGCAAGCACGTGAAATTGCTAAAAAATCGTTAAATAAGGCGGTTGCCTACGAAACAGCGCGGACGGTAGAGCACCTGGCACATAAGGGCTTGCCTATCTTCCCACAAACCATTGAGACTTATAATGCGTATGTTGGCTTTATGAAAGATGACAAATGAAAATGGCTCTGTTAGTGATTGATATTCAAACAGCCTTGATAGAGGCTAAACCGTATGCTGTTGATAACTGCTTATCTGTCTGGCAAAAAGCAATCGCCACTTGTCGTGAGAAAAACATTGAAGTGATTTATGTCCGCCACAATGACGACGAACGACTGACAGGAAGTCATGGCTGGGAAATTTACGGAGTTATTGCTCCAGAAGTTGGCGAAAAAATCTTTGATAAACATTATAATAGTGCTTTTAAAGAAACTCATTTACAGACTTATCTGGATAGCCAAGCTATTGAGCGGCTGATTATCATTGGCATGGCAACGAATTATTGCATTGATACGACTGTTAAGGTGGCGTTTGAGTTTGGTTATGATTTGGCAGTTGTTAAAAATGGCACGACTACCTTTGCTGAAAGAGAAATTACAGCAGAACAATTAATACAGCATTATGAAAATACTTGGAACGGACGTTTTGCCCAAGTGGCTGATTTAGAAGAAATTTTAAAAGAGGATTAAATGGATAAAAAAGAACTATTAGAAATTGTTGTAAAAGCAGCGGATGAAAAACGAGCAGAAGACATTACTGTGCTAGATTTGCAAGAATTGACGACGATGACAGACTATTTTGTCATTGCCAGCTCTATGAACAGCCGTCAACTAGAGGCTATTGCTGATAATATTCGTGAAAAAGTCACAGAAGCAGGGCAATCAGCTAGCCATGTAGAAGGAGACTCTGCTGGAGGCTGGGTACTTTTGGATCTAGGCGAGGTGGTTGTTCATATTTTTTCTGAGGAAATGCGGAATCACTACAACCTTGAAAAACTCTGGCATGAAGCCGTTGGTGTGGATGTGACACCATTGCTTGAGAAACAAGCCTTGTAGATAAAAAACGATGAGGGTTGAGGACATTGTCCCAACCTCTTTCAATGAGAAGAAAGGAAGAGTACCTTTTTGGTACTTCTAGATAAGATGACAACTTATGAAACCTTCGCATCAGTCTATGATGCTATTATGGATGATAGTCTTTATGATAAATGGACCGATTTTTCGCTCCGCCATTTTCCAAAAAATAAGAAAAAGCTCTTAGAATTAGCTTGTGGAACAGGAATTCAATCCGTACGCTTTGCCAAAGCTGGCTTTGATGTGGCAGGACTTGATTTGAGTGACGAGATGCTTGAAATCGCTCGTAAACGTGCCAAAGAAGCAGGTGAAGCCATTGAATTCAAACAGGGCAACATGCTTGATTTATCGCAAGCTGGGAAATACGACTTGGTGACTTGTTACTCTGATTCAATTTGCTACATGGCCGATGAAGTTGAAGTCGGTGATGTCTTTCAGCAAGTTTACAACTGTTTGAACGAAGGCGGGGTATTCATCTTTGACGTGCACTCAACTTACCAGACAGACACAGTCTTTCCTGGCTATTCTTACCATGAAAACGCTGAAGAATTTGCCATGGTCTGGGATACATACGCCGATGAGGCACCGCATTCTGTTGTGCATGAATTGACTTTCTTCCTGCAAGACGAGGATGGACGCTTCACACGCTATGACGAAGTTCATGAAGAACGTACTTATGAAGTTCTAACTTACGATATCCTCTTGGAACAAGCAGGTTTCAAATCATTCAAACTCTACGCCGACTTTGAGGACAAAAAGCCACGCAAAAAATCAAACCGCTGGTTCTTTGTGGTGGAGAAATGAGAAAATCGTTATATCCCCACGTATTATATGTATAAAGGAATGATTTAATGTTTCAATTATTAATTATTGTAGGAATCGTAGTTATAGAATTTTGTGTATTGAAGAATATTTTATCCGTGAATGTAAAAGATTATCAGGGATTTAGTACGAGATTTTTTTCTCCAAGCAACAATAGTATCAGTACAGGCAGTGTTATTTTCTGGATATTGGCTTCTCCTATTTTTTCGTCTCTAGCATATATATTTACTTTATTTGTAAATTCTACACTGGAGTGTAATTATATCCAATTTGATATGCTTTGGCTTATAAGTGTACTGTTTTGGTTATGGTTTTCTCTATTAGTGTTTGTATTAGGGAGACGAAAACTGGTAAATTGGCTTTTTGTTAGTTTTATAGCTGGAAGTTCAATTCTGTTTAATTGGTATTTATCTTCAATATCTTTTACTGGAGATGTAAAAGATATACTGCCGAATGCTAATAATACGACATTTCAGCTTTACTTGATATTGGGAATATTTTTAGTTTCAACAATACAAATTATTTATGAGCGAGATGATTACGATTTAAGACGTACTAGATTCATTTTAGAGAAGTTGGATTTGTACCTTTCTAAGTTTAAAGTTTTATTTGAATTAGAAGGTGAAGAACTTTACTTGGCTCTTGCAATTCTGATAGTGGAAGATTTTGAACGCCCAAAATTTATTAGATATATAGAGAATATTATAAAATCTTCTACCCGAAATATTGCGCAAAATGATTCTAGAAATGATAATCATAGCGTTTCTTTACTTGTGAAAGAAATTCATGATTTATATATTATAGGAGAAGATGATTACCCTTACCAGAGAATAAGGAATTTCGCCTTAAAATACAATAATTCTTCGAGATATGCTGATGATGTCTGGAAAATATATGACGAAGTGTCTAAACTTGATGAAAATATAAAATTGTTGAAAAAAACAAACCACAATGTTAGTGAAGAGCTAATTTAAAATAGGAGCGCCACATGACTATCACCGGTATCATTGCAGAATTCAACCCCTTCCACAATGGTCATAAATACTTGCTAGAGCAGGCTAAAGGTTTGAAAATTATTGCCATGAGCGGCAATTTTGTCCAACGTGGTGAGCCCGCGATTGTAGATAAGTGGATACGCGCGGAAATGGCTCTGCGAAATGGCGCTGATTTGGTGGTTGAATTGCCATTTTTGGTGGCTGTTCAGTCAGCTGACTACTTCGCACAAGGAGCAGTAGATATTTTAGAGCGCCTTAGTGTGAATAAGTTGACCTTTGGCACGGAAGAGGTCTTAGATTATCAACACTTTTCACAGATTTATACAGATAATCAACAGAAAATGCTGGACTACGTACAAAGTTTGCCAGATGATTTGTCTTATCCACAGAAAACACAGAAAATGTGGGAAAAGTTTGCTGGTGTAAAATTCACAGGCAATACACCCAATCACATTTTAGGACTTTCTTATGCCAAAGCTTGTGCTGGAAAGGCTATTGAGATTCTTCCAATCAAGCGTCAAGGAGCTGGCTATCATTCGCAAGAAGAAAATTTAAAATATGCCTCAGCTACGGCTCTTAGAGAGCGTCTTAATTGTCCAGACTTTCTGGAGAAATTTACCCCGGCTCATGAACTGCTGATTCAGTCTCCCAAAGTGACCTGGTCAGCACTTTATCCTTTGCTGCGTTACCAGATTATCAGTCATCCCGATTTGACGAGTTTTTATCAGGTTAATCGAGAACTTTCGGTACGCTTGCAGGAAGCAGTGAAAACCAGTTATAGCGTAGAGGAGTTGGTCGAACAAGTCGCAACCAAGCGATATACGAAAGCACGAATCAGACGAATTCTGACTTATATTTTGGTCGGTGCAAGAAATGATCAGTTGCCTAGCGGTATTCATATCTTGGGCTTTACTCAAGCAGGTCGAGAACATCTTAAAAAGATGAAAGGGAAAACAGACTTCGTCAGTCGTATCGGTCAAGAACCATGGGATTCCTTAACCC
Source organism: Streptococcus sp. HMSC066E07 (assembly GCF_001814695.1). Taxonomy (NCBI): domain Bacteria; kingdom Bacillati; phylum Bacillota; class Bacilli; order Lactobacillales; family Streptococcaceae; genus Streptococcus; species Streptococcus sp. HMSC066E07. The sequence goes on along the minus strand of NZ_KV817437.1, from coordinate 8,166 downwards.
AGCGAGCTGATTGTATTTATCAGCTAGGGAACGCCCAACTAGAGGATCAGAATTTTGGAAGAATCCCGATAATGCTAGATTGATGCAAAAATTATTTTTTGGAACAGATTTTTTGTTAATAATTTGCTAGTGAAATTCAACCTGACTTGTGATATAATAAAAAAGATTGAAAAAGTGAAAATCTAAAGGAGAATATCCAATGGGACGTAAATGGGCCAATATTGTGGCGAAAAAAACTGCCAAGGACGGTGCAAACTCAAAAGTTTATGCTAAATTTGGTGTTGAAATCTATGTAGCAGCTAAAAAAGGAGAGCCAGATCCAGAATCGAACTCAGCTTTGAAATTTGTTATTGAACGTGCGAAGCAAGCGCAAGTGCCAAAGCATGTTATTGACAAAGCGTTAGATAAGGCAAAAGGAAATACAGACGAAACCTTTACTGAAGGACGTTATGAGGGCTTTGGTCCAAATGGTTCAATGCTTATTGTGGATACACTAACTTCAAATGTCAATCGTACCGCAGCAAATGTTCGTTCTGCCTTTGGTAAAAATGGTGGAAACATGGGAGCGAGTGGCTCAGTGTCTTATATGTTTGATAATAAAGGTGTCATTGTATTTGCAGGAGACGATGCGGACAGTGTGTTTGAACAACTGCTAGAAGCTGATGTTGATGTGGATGATGTAGAAGCAGAAGACGGAAGCATTACAGTTTACACCGCACCGACAGATTTGCACAAGGCTTTGACTGCTCTCCGCGAATCTGGTGTGGAAGAATTCCAAGTTACAGAGTTGGAAATGATTCCGCAATCTGATGTGACCTTATCAGGTGAAGACTTAGAAACATTTGAAAAATTGTATGCTGTTTTGGAAGATGACGAAGATGTCCAAAAGATTTATACAAATGTAGAAGGATTTTAATAGTGAAGAAAGAGGTGGTGGGACAGAAGTAAATATTTTTGATTTTTACTTCTGTCCCACCACCGTAGGGTTGCTTAGATACTCTTCTGAGCTTAAAAAGCAAATGAAGAGTCCGACAGCTACTGCGTCAAGAGTTTTTTACTAATACAGATTGAGACTGAGATAATTTTGTCCCAGTCTCTTTTTTTGTTACTTACTAATCTCTCAGTGTTTTTTAAGAAATTTAGTTATAAGACCGTAAGTATGTTGAGCTAGTATCTTCTTTACTTTGATAGAGTAGACATGAAATTTGGTAGAAAAGGTGGCTAGCTAATAATATGTAGTTGAAGAGTGAGGTTGGTTTCCAAGACTGCTTGTTGTAGATTAGTTTATTCTAGAAATTCAAATAAGGAGCGTAAAAAGCAGACAAACCAGTGATAAACTATAAGTTGAGAGAAGTAAACTATTGGTCGATTGAGTTTGTAAGAAAAGGTGCTACAATATAATTAGCAAATGGAAGGAGGAAAAATCTGATGAAAAAACAAACACTAGGTATGATGATTTCATCATTAAGGAAAGCAAAAGGGATGACACAATTAGAACTGGCTGAAAAGATGGGGGTCACTGATAAGGCTGTTTCAAAATGGGAAAGAGATTTATCCTATCCAGATATTAATACCATTCCTAAATTAGCAGACCTGTTTGATACATCGGTAGATGAGCTGATGCAAGGACAGACAGTGATGAAAGAAAACAAGAAAAATAGAAAATCTGATATTGTTGACACCGTGTTGAGAGGACTTGGAGTAGCCATGGGGATTGTTGTAGTGGTTTTATCTGCTTTAGGAAAAGTGGACACTAAGGCTGCACTGACAATGCTTGGACTTGGTTTAGCCAGCCTTTCTATCTCCTCACTAAAGGATAGAAACGAATGAGAATAATTGTTAAAGGCGTTGGTGAAATAACTATCGCCTTTTCTGGTAAGTTTTCATATTCAGGTCATCTAGAGATTTTACATGGGGTTATATTACAATGGTAATAAGATTCTCGCAAGCGTCTGGGAACAGGGAAATGGACGCTTTTAAGCATATCAATCCTAAGTTTTTAGTATGGTAAAGAATTATTCGGGTGCACAATTTGTCAAAGACCTTGTAGCTAGATTATCGTGGCAATTATTGCCTTACCATTGTCAATTGCTTTAGCGATTGCTTCGAGGGTCAATCCAAAGCAAGATCTTTATACAGCTGTTGTAGTTGGTTTTTTCATTTCCTTTTTTAGGTGGGAGTCGTGGTCAGATTGGTGAGCCAACAGCCGCTTTGGTTGTTATCATTTATGGAATTATTGCGCAATACGGTCTGGCTGGTCTGACAGTGGCTACTTTCTTAGCTGGTCTTATGCTCATTGGCATAGGTTTGTTGCATTTTGATGATCTGATTAAATTTATTTCAAAGACCATCACTGTTGGATTTACCCTTGGAATTGCCGTTGGAATCATCGTTGGACAAATCAAGGACTTATTTTGTCTGAACAAGGTAAAAATGTCTTAATTCTTCGTATGCGCAGTGTGTCTGCAATGGATATTTCAGGATTGGATGCTCTTGAAGAGCTCCTTGGCAATGTCAACGAACAACCTTACCATGTCATGGAAAAAGCAAGCTTTATTGATAGAGTTGGTGCAGACAACTTTTGTGCTAATATTGATGTCGCTTTAACGCGCGCAGTTAGTTTAGAAAGGTAATTGAGTTTTCCACTATTCGTCAAATGTATCAATGTTTGGTAAAAATCTGATTTCGTTTAGCTCTACTTGATAAAGAAAATCTATCACTTTGATAAAAATCAAATAATAGTCAAGAAGGAAAATATTTGATATGATAAGATTTATCTTAATGAAAGAGGTTATTATAGGAATATGAAAAAAGTGTTAAAATATTCTTCTTTAACAGCCCTTGGGCTTTTGACAATAGGAGCTTTAGTAGCTTGCTCCAATTCAAAATCAACGACTTCATCTGGAAAAACAGAAATTAAAGTCGCAACGAATGCTTCACCCAAGCCGTTTAACTATGAAGAAAATGGTAAACTAACAGGTTATGAAATCGAAGTCGTTCGTGCGATCTTCAAAGATTCTGACAAATACAAGGTAAAATTTGAAACAACAGAGTGGTCAGGTATTTTCGCAGGTCTGGATAGTGATCGCTACCAAATGGCGGTCAACAATATCAGCTATACAAAAGAACGTGCAGGAAAGTATTTGTATGCAGCTCCAACTGCTAAAAATCCAAACGTTTTAGTGGTGAAAAAATCTGATAAAAGCATTCAATCGCTGGATGATATTGGTGGGAAAACAACAGAAGTTGTACAAGGGACAACGACTGCAGCACAATTAGAAAAATACAACCAAGAACATTCTGGCAATCCAACGAAAATTAGCTATACAAAAGCAGATTTTCAACAGATTATGAGTCATTTAAACGACGGTAAGTTTGATTATAAGATTTTTGATAAAATTGGTGTAGAAACAGTCATTAAAAATCAAAAACTGGACAACTTGAAAGTGATTGATTTACCAAGTGACCAACAACCTTATGTTTATCCACTTTTAGCAAAAGGACAAGATGAGTTGAAGACATTTGTTAATAGGCGCATTCAAGAGTTGTATAAAGACGGAACTCTGGAAAAACTATCCCAAAAATTCTTTGGCGGTAGTTACTTGCCAGTAGAAGCAGATGTGAAATAAGAGAATGTAAA
>NZ_KV817437.1:0-4426 GCF_001814695.1 Streptococcus sp. HMSC066E07 | reverse complement strand
GATGTGAAATAAGAGAATGTAAAGCCAGCTAGTTTCAAAGTTTCAGCTGGTTTTCTTATACAAAACAGTTATAGTTTATAACTATACCCTTTGTTATGAAATAACAATTTGTCAATCAGGTAAATATGTGCGATACTATTTTCATAAGATTTTTAAAGGAGATAGAAAATGAAATTTAAAAAATGGTTTGGAATAACAGCTCTAGCAGCTGCAGCAGTGATTGGCTTAGCAGCTTGTGGTTCAGGAAATAAAAGTGATGACGCCAAAACGATTAAAGTTGGTGTGATGACAAAGAGTGACTCAGAAGAAAAACGCTGGGACAAGATTCAAGAATTGTTGAAAAAAGACAATATTAAATTGGAATTTACAGAATTTACGGACTACTCGCAACCAAATAAAGCGGTCGCTGATGGTGAAGTGGATATCAATGCTTTCCAACATTACTATTTCTTGAACAACTGGAACAAGGAAAACAAGCAAAACTTAGTTGCAACTGCTGAAACTTATATTTCACCAATTCGCCTCTACTCTGGTACCAAAAATGGGAAAAATAAATATACGAAAGTAGATCAAATTCCAAATGGTGCAGAAATTGCAGTTCCAAATGATGCGACAAATGAAAGTCGGGCGCTTAATTTATTGCAATCTGCAGGATTGATTAAATTAGACAAGTCTGGAAATGAATTGGCAACTGTGGCAAATATCAAAGAAAATCCGAAAAAATTGAAAATTACAGAATTGGATGCTAGTCAAACAGCTCGCTCATTGACTTCAGTAGATGCAGCCGTTGTAAACAATACATTTGTAACAGAAGCAAAATTGGACTATAAAAAAGCCTTGTTCATTGAACCGAAAGATAAAAATTCAAAACAATGGTTTAACATCATTGCAGCTAAAAAAGATTGGGAAAAATCTCCAAAAGCAGATGCCATTAAGAAACTCATTAAAGCTTATCATTCAGATGAAGTGAAAAAAGTGGTTGAAGAAACATCAGATGGTTTAGACCAACCGGTTTGGTAATCTTTATTTCATTAGCTGTATTTCAGTCTAAAAACTCAGTTGGAATTACCGACTGAGTTTTGTCGCCATTCTATAAGGAGAAAATATGACATTTTCAAGTGAAGAAGAGCAAATTAAAAAATTTGAACAAGATATAGTAACACAAGAATATATCGCCATTTTACGAACTTTGATTGCTAAAAAATCAATCTTCGCTCAACAAGTCGGTTTACAAGAAGTGGCTGCTTATCTAAAAGAAATCTTTACAAGAGCTGGTGCGGAGGTGGAATTAGATGATAGCTATACAGCGCCATTTGTGATAGCGAAGTTTAAAAGTTCAAACCCTACAGCTAAGACAATTATTTTTTATAATCACTACGACACGGTTCCGGCAGATAGCGATCAGATTTGGACAGATGACCCATTTACCTTATCTATTCGAGACGGTGGCATGTATGGTCGCGGAGTAGATGATGACAAAGGACATATTATCGCGCGTTTGACGGCTATGCAAAAATATTTACAAAAGCATAAAACGTTACCTGTCAATGTCATTTTTATGATGGAAGGAGCAGAAGAGTCTGCTTCTGTTGATTTAGAAAAATACCTAGCCAAACACAAGGTGCTTCTGCAAGGGGCAGATCTTCTCGTTTGGGAACAAGGAATTAAAAATTCTTTAGGGCAACTAGAAATTTCTGGTGGGAACAAGGGAATTGTGACCTTTGATATGAAGGTCAAAAGTGCGGAAGTGGATATTCATTCTAGCTTTGGTGGTGTGATTGATTCGGCTTCTTGGTACTTGTTGAACGCCCTTGCTAGCTTGAGAGATAAGGATGGATGTATTCAGGTAGAAGGACTTTATGATCAAGTAATCGCACCTAATCAACGAGAGTTAGCTTTAGTGGAACAATACGCTCAGCGCAGTCCAGAAGAAGTAGAAACTATTTATGGTTTGGAATTACCTTTATTACAAGAAGAGAAAAAATCTTTTTTAAATCGAATTTTCTTTGAACCATCTTTGAACATTGAAGGAATTACTTCTGGTTACCAAGGTCAAGGAGTGAAGACGATTCTTCCGTCAGAAGCTTCGGCAAAAGTAGAGGTTCGCTTAGTGCCAGGACTGGAACCACATGGAGTATTGGAACTGATTCGCAAACAACTCGACAAAAATGGTTTTGATAAGGTAGAATTAGTTTATACTTTGGGAGAAATGAGCCATCGTAGTGATATGAGTGCGTCGCCGATTTTAAATGTCATTGAACTAGCTAAGAAATTCTATCAAAAAGGAGTTTCTGTCTTACCAACTACAGCAGGTACAGGACCGATGCACACGGTATTTGAAGTACTTGAGGTACCAATGGTCGCCTTTGGACTTGGAAATGCGAATAGTCGAGACCATGGCGGTGACGAAAATGTCCGCATTGCAGATTATTACACCCATATTGAATTAGTAGAGGAGCTGATTGCAAGTTATGAGTAAAGAAATGATTCAGTTAGATCACATTGATGTAACCTTTCAACAAAAGAAACGTCAGATTCAAGCAGTTAAAGATGTGACGATTCATATTCAAGAAAGAGATATCTATGGAATTGTCGGTTATTCTGGGGCTGGGAAATCAACCTTGGTTCGTGTCATTAACCTACTGCAAGTTCCAACGAGCGGGAAAATTATTGTAGATGATGATGTTCTTTTTGACAATAAAGTAACCTTGACAGCAGAACAGCTGCGCCGCAAACGTCAAGACATCGGCATGATTTTTCAACATTTTAATCTGATGAGTCAATTGACGGCAGAAGAAAATGTCGCTTTTGCGTTGAAACATTCTGGTCTATCAAAAGAAGAAAAGAAAGAAAAAGTGCGTACCCTGTTGGAGTTGGTCGGTTTAGCCGATCGCGCTGAAAATTATCCTTCTCAGCTTTCCGGAGGGCAAAAACAGCGGGTTGCCATTGCGCGTGCTTTAGCAAATGACCCTAAAATCTTGATTTCTGATGAATCAACCTCAGCTCTAGATCCAAAAACAACTAAACAAATTTTAGCTCTTTTACAAGATTTAAATCAAAAGCTGGGATTAACAATTGTTTTGATTACTCATGAGATGCAAATTGTCAAAGACATCGCTAATCGTGTCGCAGTTATGCAGGACGGTCAACTGATTGAAGAAGGTTCTGTTTTGGATATTTTCTCTAATCCTCAGCAAGACTTAACCAAAGACTTCATCGCGACTGCAACAGGAATTGATGAAGCTATGGGCAAGATTGAGCAACAAGAAATTGTCAAACATTTGGCGAAAAATAGTCTCTTGGTGCAAATGAAGTACGCAGGAACCTCTACAGATGAACCCTTGCTGAATGAAATTTACAAACATCATCAAGTTACTGCCAATATACTCTATGGAAATATTGAAATTTTAGGTGGAACACCTGTCGGAGAATTGGTCGTTGTTTTATCTGGTGAAAAGGAAAATCTAACAGCGGCTAAAGCAGCCATTCGTGAAGCTGGTGTTCAATTGACAGTATTGAAGGGAGAAGCATAGATGGAAAATTTTATTCAAACATACTTGCCGAATGTTTATCGAATGGGTTGGAGCGGTCAAGCTGGCTGGGGAACAGCTATTTACTTGACATTGTATATGACAGTCATTTCTTTTATTATCGGCGGATTGTTAGGCTTAATTGCAGGGCTTTTTCTTGTTTTGACTGCTCCAGGAGGTGTCTTGGAAAATAAAGTAGCTTTTTGGATTTTAGACAAAATCACATCTATCTTCCGTGCTATCCCATTTATTATTTTGTTAGCTGTTCTTTCACCTTTTTCACACTTGATTGTGGGGACTAGTATTGGACCAAATGCAGCTATCGTACCTCTTTCTTTTGCAGTATTTGCTTTCTTTGCTCGCCAAGTTCAAGTTGTACTCGCTGAGTTAGACGGCGGTGTTATCGAGGCCGCCCAAGCTAGTGGAGCAACTTTTGGTGATCTTGTCGGTGTTTATCTGCGAGAAGGTTTGCCAGATTTGATTCGTGTGACAACAGTCACTCTCATTTCTCTCGTTGGCGAGACTGCAATGGCTGGTGCTGTCGGTGCTGGAGGAATCGGGAATGTTGCGATTGCTTATGGCTTCAATCGCTATAATAACGATGTAACAATTTTAGCAACGATCATTATTATTGTACTTATCTTTGCCATTCAGTTTGCTGGTGATTTTTTGACTAGAAAATTAAGCCATAAATAGGATAGCTGAGATGATTGTTAGAGATAAACAATAAATATATATAAAAATGATATAAAAGTTCTATGATAATAGGTCATAGAATTTTTAGTTTATACATATTTTCTATTTCGTATGACCAGTACAAGTATTTAGCAGTTTACAGGAGATAAGAAAGAGGAGACAGGAAAAATTGGAAGAAAAAGTTTAAGAAAAATAAAAAA
>NZ_KV817436.1:0-8056 GCF_001814695.1 Streptococcus sp. HMSC066E07 | reverse complement strand
TTTTTGTTGCACTATATTTTACAATTTATCATAAAAAAACAATCATTCTGCTAAGAAGAGCGACTTAGAGAATGATTGTTTTTAAAATGTTTTACATAAAATAGACAATAGCAAGATATTGAAGTGCAGAAGCAGTTAGGATAAAGAGGTGCCAAATCATGTGGAAATATGGTTTTTTCTTAGCATAAAATCCTGCACCAACAGTATAACAGAGTCCTCCAGCTAACATCAATCCCCAGAAAATAGGTCCCGTTTGACCAATGATTTGCGGAATGATCAGAATCACTAACCAGCCCATAATAAGATAAAGTGCCAAGCTAAATTTTTCATTAACTTTTTTAGCAAATATTTTATACAAAATACCAAAAATGGTCGTTCCCCATTGAATTGTGATAATAAGATAACCCAACCAATTGTTCATAAGAGATAGTACGACTGGCGTATAACTTCCCGCAATAGCAATGTAAATCATTGAATGATCGATGATCCGTAGAATATACTTATGCGTAGAACCATAGCTCATTGAATGGTAAATCGTTGAAGAAAGAAACATCAGAAATAAACTGATGACAAAAATTGAAACTCCGACAGCTGCAAGCATACCATGTTCTTCATAGCTGTAAATGGCTGAGATAGGAAGCAGTACTAACATAACCACAGCCCCAACAGCGTGAGTGACAGCATTGGCAATTTCTTCCCCGAAGCTGAGTTGTTTGCTGAGTTTAAGCGTTTGATTCATTTGTTTTACCTCTTTCTAAGGCTAGAGCTAATTTTTTTGTTTGATGAAATAATTTCACCGTTTGGCAAGCTGCTTCAATAGCAGGTGCGACTGTGTCAGCTTTTTCTTCTTGCATGCAATTAACAAATTCATTATAAAGAGTGGCCGAATCTTTTTCGTCTACCAGAAGTTGAATCGTCTTGATAATATCTGGTATTGGAAAGACAGGTTTTAACGTCGTCAATACAATCAGACGAGCAATCTGTACACGATTGTATTTTTTCTTAATTGGCTTTGGAATGTGGGCGTGTTTCACATAATTATTGACCATAGCAGCCGTTAAAGGCTTATCCGTGCTATGAAATGCTTGTTCGTTGACACCATTCACATAGAGGAGAACCTGATCAAGATAAAGATCTAACTCTGGTAGTTCTTCCCAAGTTGGGAATTTTGTGATTTCCAAAATATCCACCTCTTTCTTATCTAGTCTTAATAACTAGATTATATGATAACAATTGTCTAATGTCAAGAGAAAAATCATTTGTTCTGCAAAATAACTTTTGATACAATAAGATTATGAAAATTTTAATTCCAACTGCAAAGGAAATGAATCTTAGCCTTAAACCTCATGGCAAGTGTTTTCTTTCAGAGCAAACAAAAACAATTGTAGCTAGTCTGTCACAGTATTCTATTGAAGAATTAGCAGATTTCTATCATATTGGTCTGGAACGAGCAGAAGAGGAGTATGTTCATTTTCAACAATTAAAAAATGGGCAAGCCTTGACTTACCCAGCACTACATTTATTTGATGGTCTTATGTATCGAAACATCAAAAGAAGTGATTTAACGGAGAAAAAGTCGAGGTATGTAGACAAGCATTTGTTCATCACTTCTGGTCTATATGGTGTTATGCCAGCTATGGCGTTGATTTCACCTCATCGATTGGATTTTTCAGCGAAATGTACTATTTCTGGCAAAAGCCTAAAAAATTATTGGCGCAACGATTATGATGCAGCTATTTCAGGTGAGGAAATGATTTTGTCTCTGTTATCAAATGAGTTTGAGACGGTGTTTTCCAAATCTGTGCGTGATAAGATGCTTCGGTTTAAATTTTTAGAAGATAGAGAAGGAAGTTTGAAAGTTCACTCAACTATTTCTAAGAAGGCGCGAGGGCAATTTTTAACAGCTTTAATTGAAAGCCAAGTAAGAAGCAAAGAAGAAATCAAACAATTGCAATTTGCAGGCTTTGCTTTCCGAGAGGATTTGTCTACGATAAATACCTATGTCTTTGTTAAGGAGTAAAATAAAAATGGAATGATGTAAAAGTGTCATTCCATTTTTTGCTTATTTTAGTCAATAGCAGCTAATAATGCTTCAGCTTGAGCTGCGAGTTCAGCTTGTTTTTCTTCGGAAACTGTCAGTTGACCAGTTCCCCAGGCTTCTGGGTTTACAGCAACACCAGTAAATGGTTCAACAACTTTCATGCGAATAAATGGAAGAAGGCTGCGATAATGTTTGAAAACTTCATCTGGAGAAGTTCCATTGGTTACTGAGGAAACTGTTACAAGTTTTTCATTAAGAGCAGAAGGCCCTGATGGGTTTGAAAGGTCAAGTGCACGTGATAGCCAATCTAAGAGATTTTTAACAACTCCTGGAATTGCCCAGTTATAGGTTGGTGAGAAGAGCCAGATAGCATCAGCAGCGAGAATTTCTTCACGAGCTTTGGCAACAGCCGCAGGAGCTGGGCTTTCAATATCCTGGTTGAAAAATGGAACATCTTTGAAATCAAGATAAGAAACTTCAGCTTTGTCAGCAAGAATGTTTTCAGCCTGAGAAGCTAACTGATGGTTGAATGAGCCTTGGCGAAGAGACCCGACGATAAATAGTACTTTTTTAGACATATAAGTCACTCTCCTTTTCTTTTGTACCTTTTTATGTTACAACAAATATCACTAGTTAGCAAGAAATTAGCTCAAATTTTTAAATTTCTTTAAAATTCGAATCAAATCTTCTTTATCTTGCTCTGTTAAAATCCTTAATCCTTGCTGGATATTTTGAATATGCTCTGGAAGAACCGCTTCAATTTTACTACGTCCTTCTGGTGTCAATCCGACTAAAAAAGAACGTCGATCAGATGGGTCACAGGTACGAAAAATCCAACCGTCCCGTATCATATTTTTGATGACAACGGTCATATTTCCAGATGTCGCAAGCATTTTATCAATTAAGTCTTGAATGCGTAAGTTCCCTTTGCTATAAAGGGTTTCTAAGACTGAAAATTGAGTTGGAGTCAATTTGTGTTGCTTTGCCGCTTGATTTTCAAAAGGTCGAATCGTGCGAATAGCTTTATTTAAAACAATCATTGTTTTTAAATCAAGACGATTTTCTTGAAAAAGTTTTGTTAGTTTGTCCATAACTGTATTTTATCAATAAGTAGTAATAAAATCAAATTTTAGAAAAAGATAGAAAAAAATCCTTATTTATAGTATAATGGACGAGTGAAAAATAGAAGAAAAAATGATAGAAATTTCATTATTTGGCAATATATTATCGGAAGTATGATAGTTTTGGTCGTTCTCACTTTTTCTTTTCTTTACATTTTAAATCTATCTATGGATCCTTACCAATCAGCTAAGGTAACGGCTAGTAGAATTGCTCGTCAATATGCGGATTTGGATAAAGTGGATCGCTTTGCTATTTATAACGGTGAAAAAAGTTATTATAGTCTTTTGGGGAAAAATCGTAAAAAGACGCAGCTTGCTGTTCTAATAGAAGCAGATAGTGATAAAATCTATACTTATGAGTTGTCCAAAGGGATTAGTCAAGAAAAAGCAAAACAAATCGCTAAAGAGAGTGGTGCCAAACAAATTGATAAAGTGACATTTGGCTATGTAAAAGAGCAACCAATCTGGGAAGTCAAGTCTGGAACAATTTATTATAATGTTGGATTTGAAACAGGAACATTGCTCAGCAAGGAGGGGCTATGATATTATCAAATCGTGTTTTAGATATGGAAGAAAGTGTAACCTTAGCAGCAGCAGCGCGCGCAAAAGCTTTAAAAGCACAAGGTCGTGATATCCTTTCGCTGACTTTGGGAGAGCCAGATTTTCCAACTCCGAAGAATATTCAAGATGCTGCTATCTCTGCAATAAAAGACGGTAGAGCTAGCTTTTATACGGTTACCAGTGGTCTGCCTGAATTAAAGGAAGCAATTGTAGCATATTTTGCAAAATACTATGGTTATACGATTAAACCAAATCAAGTGACCGTTGCAACGGGTGCAAAGTTCTCCCTTTATACCTTTTTTATGAGTGTCATCAATCCAGGTGATGAAGCGATTATTCCGGCACCGTGCTGGGTTAGTTATGGCGACCAGATTAAGATGGCAGAAGGGGTACCAGTTTTTGTTCAAACGACAGAAGCAAATCATTTCAAAGTGACCGTTGAGCAATTAGAGGCTGCTCGAACAGAGAAAACGAAAGTTTTGGTGCTCAATTCTCCTTCTAATCCAACGGGAATGATTTATACTGCTGAAGAGTTATTAGCGATAGGTAATTGGGCTGTAGAGCATGATATTCTCATTTTGGCAGATGATATTTATGGCCGCTTGGTTTACAATGGAAATGAATTTACACCGATTTCAAGCTTATCTGAAGCTATTCGCAAGCAGACAATTGTTATCAATGGTGTATCTAAGTCGTATTCGATGACTGGTTGGAGGCTGGGTTATGCTGTTGGAGAACCAAAAATCATTGCAGCGATGAGTAAAGTGGCTGGACAAACGACTTCTAATCCAACCGCTGCTTCCCAATATGCGGCGATTGAAGCTCTAAAGGGTCCTCAAGATACTGTTGAAATCATGTGTCAGGCTTTTGAAGAACGTCTCAATACCATTTATCCTTTGCTTGCAGAAGTTCCTGGCTTTGAAGTGGTGAAACCGCAAGGAGCGTTTTACCTCTTTCCAAATGTAAAAAAAGCAATGGAAATGAAAGGCTATTCAGATGTGACAGAATTTACAACAGCTATTCTAGAAGAAGTAGGTGTCGCTCTTGTAACGGGTGCTGGCTTTGGTGCGCCAGAGAATGTTCGCCTGAGCTATGCGACGGATATGGATACCTTGAAAGAGGCCGTTCATCGTATCAAGGCGTTTATGGAGGGTTAAAAAATGATCGATCATTTTACCCTTAAGGTAAAGAATTTAGAAATTTCTAAAGCTTTCTATCAAGCCACTTTAACTCCTTTAAATTATCACCTTCAATTTGATACGGGGCAAGTCGTTAATTTCACAGAACCGCGAGATGTGGATCCAGGTGGTGATTTTTGGCTAAATGTTGGTCAACAAGAGTCGATGCATTTTGCCTTTAGTGCTCAAACTTGTCAAGAAGTAGATGCTTTCTATCAAGCAGCTTTGGCTGCTGGAGGAAAGGATAATGGTGCACCTGGCGAACGTAAAAATACTATGCGGCTTTTGTGATAGACCCAGACGGGAACAACATTGAGGCTGTTTATCATAAAAAATAAAATAGAAAAGAGAAAAAACGTGTTAACAAAATATACTTCAATTATGGATGTTAAAAATCATGTCGGAGAAGAAGTGACGATTGGTGCTTGGGTTGCCAATAAATCTGGAAAGGGAAAGATTGCCTTCTTGCAATTGCGTGACGGTACAGCTTTTTTTCAAGCTGTGGCTTTCAAGCCAAATTTCCTTGAAAAATTTGGTGAAGAAGAGGGTTTGAATAAATTTAATATCATCAAACACTTGAACCAAGAAACAGCTGTTTTGGTAAAAGGAATCGTCAAAGAAGATGAGCGCTCAAAATTTGGATATGAATTAGACGTGACGGATATTGAAATCGTTGGAGAGTCCAATGATTATCCTATCACACCAAAGGAACACGGAACAGACTTTTTGATGGATCACCGTCATTTATGGCTACGTTCACGCAAGCAAATGGCAATTATGCAGATTCGCAACGCAATTATCTATGCTTCCTATGAATTTTTTGACCGCAACGGCTTTATCAAATTTGACAGTCCGATTTTATCAGGAAATGCAGCGGAAGATTCCACAGAGCTTTTTGAAACAGATTATTTTGGAACCCCTGCCTTTCTAAGTCAATCTGGGCAACTTTACTTAGAAGCAGGTGCTATGGCACTTGGTCGTGTATTTGACTTTGGTCCTGTTTTCCGTGCCGAAAAATCTAAAACACGTCGTCATTTGACAGAATTCTGGATGATGGATGCAGAATATCCATTTGTTACTCATGATGAGTCGCTTGATCTTCAGGAGGCTTATGTGAAGGCTTTGATTCAAGGAGTTTTGGATCGTGCACCACATGCGCTTGAAGTGTTGGAACGTGATACTGATCTTCTTAAAAAATACGTAGCAGAACCCTTCAAACGTATTTCTTACGATGAAGTAATTGACCTCTTACAAGAACACGAAAATGATGAAGAAGCTGAGTATGAGCATATCGAACGAGATGATGATTTCGGGTCACCACACGAAACTTGGATTTCAAACTATTTTGGTGTGCCAACTTTCGTTGTGAACTACCCTGCTAGCTTTAAGGCTTTCTATATGAAACCTGTTCCTGGTAACGAAGAACGTGTGCTTTGTGCAGACCTTTTAGCACCAGAGGGCTATGGAGAAATCATTGGTGGTTCAGCTCGTGAAGAAAGCTATGAAAAATTATTAGCGAAGATTGAAGAAAATGGTCTGAACCCTGATGACTATGCTTTCTATCTAGATCTTCGTAAATATGGTTCAGTTCCTCATGCTGGATTTGGACTTGGTTTGGAACGTATGGTGACATTTGTTGCAGGAACGAAACACATCCGTGAAGCCATTCCATTCCCACGTATGCTCCACAGAATTGAGCCTTAGGAAATGTAAAAACGCCGATTGGCGTTTTTTTAAAATTAAAAGAATATGAAAAATGAATAAGTTATAAAACTGAACGGAAAGTTCGATTTCTTCTTAGTAAAGGAAAAAGTATGTTTAGGAGAAGTTACAAAAGAAATATTCCTCTTATGGCAGGAGTGGAATTCTTAGGATTTTTAGGTATTACGAGTTTTTGGATTTTATTCCTCAGTCAAAATGGTATGTCTTTACTGCAAATTGGGCTGTTAGAGAGTATTTTTCATGCAACAGGCATCATTTTTGAAATTCCGTCAGGCATGTTGGCAGATCGATTTTCTTATAAGACCAATCTGTACGTAAGCCGCTTGACTAGCATTTTATCATCTATTTTAATGTTGACAGGGCAAGGGGATTTTTGGATATATGCAATGGCAATGATAATCAATGCTTTGTCTTATAACTTTGATTCAGGAACGAGCTCTGCACTGCTATATGACTCTGCTGTAGAAGCTGGTTTAAAAGACCGTTATTTGAAAATATCAAGTTTGATGTCAGGTGTTTCTGAGGCAGCAATCTCTTTAGGAACGGTACTAGCGGGGTTATTTGTACATGGATATTTGTATATTACCTATTATATCATGATTGCGGTTTCTATTATTGTTTTAATTCTGATTTGGTTGATAAAAGAACCAACAATGAAAAAGAAAAATGACGAAGTGTTGACGATGAAAAAAATTATCTTGATTGTGAGAGAAGAGATGAAAAATAATCCCAGTCTTTTTACATGGATGATGATTTTTCAATTTGTTGGAACAATAATGTGCATGTTTTACTTTTACTATCAAAAACAATTGCCAGACTTGGCAGGATGGCAGATTTCGACAGTTATGTTGATTGGTAGTGTCTTAAATATTTTGGCAGTTTCTCTTGCTAGTAAGATTGGGAAAACATGGCATTCTTTTCGGATTTTTCCAGTAGTTGTCAGTTTGACAGGAGCAGCTTATGTACTGTCATTTTTGGGGACACCATTCATGTATATTATTATTTATTTGGTAACGAATGCTCTGTATGCCATGTATCAACCGATTTTTTACAATGATTTGCAACAGTATTTACCAAGTTCAGCCAGAGCGACCATGTTAAGTGTTGCTTCAATGATGTTCAGTTTAAGCATGATTATCATTTTTCCGATTGTTGGTTGGCTGATTGACAGTTTTGGCTTTGATCAGACTTTTATTGGATTAGGGCTAGTTCTTATCTTGCTAACGCCGCTTTTAGTGATTGTTTTTCAAATGATTCGTAAACAATTGAAATCAATCAAAAATTAGTCCATTATTTAATATCTACAGAAGTGATTTATATCTAATTTTTAATGAATACAATCAGTTGTTGCTGCTTATGATAAAAACAGCAAATATAAGGAAAATTATATACTTATTTTTTGCCCTGTTGTAAAATGAAGTGCAACACAGAAG